>JAWLAB010000004.1 GCA_041395665.1 Pseudomonadales bacterium | reverse complement strand
TTGGTATCCGCCGAACTTTGCAGTCGTTCGAGACTTAATGATGGCGTGAACTTACCGATGCGAATTTTGGCATACGAGCTGTAATTGGCATCGACATACGCGTCCACTAGCGTAGAGGAGTTAGAACCAAAATCCGGCGTAATGCGAAAACCATAAGTTTCACCCAGCGTCCCTTCAATGGTTGGTCGCGCACGACGCACCAGAAATTGATCCGTGGCAGTGCGCGTATTGATTTCATCACTGCGCTGTTGTGCAGCCGTGTCACCGCTGTAAGGGTGCAGGCCTTTGATACCGCCGCCAAACACACGCACATCCGCCTGCAACAGGCCGCGCAGCTTGATCTCGTAGGCACCATCCGGTGATTTCAGACCGAAGCCCTTGTCTCCGGCCACGACCACAGGGGTCTTTTTCTTCTGCTCGGCAAACTCTGCCTGGGCAATTTCCTGCTGGCGCTCGAGCACCAGCACTTTCTGGCGCAGCTCCTCCAGCTGCTGCAGTATGTCGGGCGGCGTATCAGCATTGGCTGTATGACCGGTGTTGGATAGCGAGGCCAGTACCAGAGCCAGCGCAGTGGCCGTCAGACTGACGGGAGTGGGGGTAACATGTTTCATAGTCGAATCTCCAGATAACTTTGTGGGAAATCCGACTTCCGGTGGTCCGGTCAGCCGAGGGTAGGTCTGTCGTTGTATTCAACCGCCGGGACTGCCGGTAGGTCAGGTTTTAGTTGGATTGCTCAGTTCAGACGAATCTTTTTCTTGGCTTCGATCTGTGTCACCTTGCCGTCGTGTACGGTGATCTCCACCGAGCCATAGCGCAGGCCAGACAAGGCTCTGGCCACTTCGGCCAGCACACGGCTGTCCACTGAAGATTCATCCACCCCCGACGCGCCAGTGGCAGCCGGGTCGTGTTCCTGATGCTGTGAAGGCTTGTTGCTCATGGCGGTCACCGTGTCATGTCTGTTTCAGATGTTGCGCACGATACAGATCGCCCATAAAAACTAAAAAGAATATGTTTTTATATTTTTATAATTAATAGGAATATAAAACTCTATGAACGCCCCATCAAAGCTTCACTGATAGACTAGCCCGATGCCTAGTTTCCTCTCCCTCAACACGGCCTTAAGGCCACTGTGCTTCAACCCTGCTCTGGACACAGAACCTAGTGGTATTGATGCCTATCTTGGTTTTTATCAATTGGAAGCACTGACGGCTCAACATCGCATCGGCACTATTAACAGCAGCGAATATCGTCTTGCTGTGCAGTACTGGCTACCGGAAAACGCACAACACACCACACTCATCGCACACGGTTATTTTGATCATGTCGGCCTGTATCGCCATGTCATTCGCTTTTTGCTGGAAAACAATTACGCGGTGATTGCCTTTGATTTACCTGGGCACGGCTTGTCATCTGGCGCGCGCGCCGTGATTCACGATTTCGATGAATACGGGCAAGCGATTCACGCCATTCTCAGCGCCAGTACAGCGGGGAAATTGCCGCCCGTCACCTTAGGCTTTGGGCAGAGCACAGGCTGCGCGGCCTGGATGAACTTTCACATGGTGGGATTTCAAAACACCATCG
This sequence comes from Pseudomonadales bacterium, assembly GCA_041395665.1. Taxonomy (NCBI): domain Bacteria; kingdom Pseudomonadati; phylum Pseudomonadota; class Gammaproteobacteria; order Pseudomonadales; species Pseudomonadales bacterium. The sequence continues at coordinate 240,411 of JAWLAB010000004.1, read as the reverse complement.
AAAAAATGATTTTATTTTCTCCGCTATTGCGACCGGATCACTGGATAACGCTAGGCAATCCGTCCTATCTCGCCCTGCGCCATTTCGTGCAATTTATCCCTAGAAAATTCAAAAACAATTCCAGCGATAAAAAGTTTCTCCAGTTTTGCCACCACGAAGACCCGTTGCAGCCGCGCTTTCTCACCGTGGCCTGGGTGGGTGCGATGAAAAATTGGCTAGAGCGATTTCCAAAACAAACAGCTATTAAAATACCCACTTTGATTTTGCAGGGTCAAAACGACACAACCGTTGATTGGCGCTATAACATTCCTGCCATACAAAAAAAAATGCCTCTCACACAAGTACACTATTTAGCAGAAGCCAATCACCATCTCGCCAATGAAAGCCAAACCATTCGTGCGCGCATTGAGCAAATCGTTACAGCCTTTCTTGGAGCTTAAATGCGTAAGTCACTCTGGAAATATATCGGCATCGTGATGGACACCCTCCCCATCGCAGAACCCATCTACGAATTCGGTTCATATCAAGTTGAAAATATCGAACAAGACACCGATTTGCGACCGCTGTTTGCAGGAAAAACTTTTGTCGGCTGCGATATGCGCGCAGGCCCTGGCGTGGACAAAATCCTCAATCTGCACAACATTGATTTACCCGACAACACTGCCGGTACAGTATTTTTGATGGACACACTGGAGCATGTGGAATATCCGCACCAAGCCGTGTCCGAGGTGTATCGCATACTCAAACCGGGCGGACTGTTGGTGATGAGTTCCGTGTTGGATTACTTCATCCACGAAACACCGAATGATTTTTGGCGTTACACACCCGATGCGTTTCGCTCGCTACTGAAACCTTTTCGTCAAACGCATGTGGGTTGGTACGGCCCCGATTATTTTCCACAGACGATTGTTGGTATCGGCGTCAAAGAGGCGGAATATCCACTGGCTGAATTTGAACAACGCTACGCACAGTGGAATAAAAAATTCACGCACCAAGCGCGCATGGTGGAATTGGATTTGATGCGCCAAACCCTACGCGAGCTAGGCGAGCTTCCTTGATATTGATCAAACAGCAAATTAACCACTCTTTGACCTAGCACATCTTTCTGCCAGAACCCCGCGCCTAGAATGGAGATGTTTTCCACACATCCATTCTTTCTACCTCTAAAAACAGGGCGTACTTTCATGGCTAAAGTGATTTCACCTTACGGCGATTACATCAATCAACCCAATGCAACCGAGCTCGACCACATCCCCGGCGACTACGGCTTGCCGTTGATCGGTCACACTTTCAGCTATCTGAAAGACCCTCTGATTTGGACGCAAGAACGCTATAAACAATTTGGCCTGCTGCAACGCGTACAAACGACGGGCGTGCGCGGCTTGCTCGCGTTGGGGCCCGATCTCGCGCAGCAAGTCATGCTGGATATGGATCGCAATTTCTCCTCTAAAATGGGTTTCCATACGCGGCTGCAAACCTTCTTTGAAGGCAGCTTGATCATGGAAGATTTTGAGCACCACAAACACCAGCGCCGCATCGTGCAAAACGCCTTTAAGAACGATGCGCTGCAACACTACACGCGCGAAATCAACCGCATTTACGATCGCGCATTGGATGAGTGGGATGCAGATGTCGGCAAAACCATTCCATTTTTTATGTATATCAAAGATTTGTTATTGGTGGTTGCCGCTGAAATTTTTGCCGGGGAAACCGATTACAAAGGCGAGCGTGTTCGGCAGTTAAACAAAGCGTTTCTCGATGCCGTGAACGGTGTGATGTACCTCGTACCCTGGGATATTCCAGGCACGACCTACCACCGTGGCATTCAAGGTAAAAATTTCTTGAAGCAGTTTTTTGGTTCGATGATCGACGATAAGCGCCGTGGCGACGGCAAAGACATGCTGAGTTTGTTCAGCCGCGAAAAAGACGAAAACGGCGAATACTTCTCTGCTGAGGAAGTCACCAATCAAGCCATCTTCCTGATGTTTGCCGCGCACGACACCACCACAGCAGCCATCACGCACACTATCTATTACCTCGCACGCAATCCAGAAGTCAAAGAGAAGTTGATGAAAGAGATCGACTCGGTGGATTTGGATGGCCTGCTCTGGGAAGACCAAGAAAAACTGCCTTACATGCAGATGGTGTTCAATGAAACACAGCGTATCCGCCCTTCTGTACCACTCGTGCCGCGCCGCACCATTCGCGAGTGCGAAATGGCGGGGCATAAAATCCCTGCACACACCATGGTATTTGTGATGCCGCGTTTCACACACTGGATGGAAGAATACTGGACTAACCCTGCCCAATTTGACCCAGAGCGTTTCTCGCCTGAGCGCGCAGAACATAAGAAGCACGCCTTCCAGTTCTTCCCCTTTGGTGGTGGCGCGCACAAATGTATCGGCATGCACTTCGCGCAGATGGAGTACCGCAACTTCCTATTCAAGTTTCTCAAGCGCTTTGACTTTGAATCGCGCCACGCGAAGCAGGATGTCTATATGCAGACCTTCCCGCTGCCGAAGCCAGACGACGACATGCCTATTCTGATGCGCCGTCGCTAAACCTTCTCGCCAAGGCGATCAGCGCACCGCTCTGGTGCGCTCGGCATCCGACGAATATCGGATTGGTTGCTCGCTAGTCACTCCTTATGATGCTCGCCATCTATGAGGAGTAGAAACATGGCAAAAGTTATTGAACCTTACGGCGATTACATCCATCAGCCTAACTGCAAAGACTTGGATCATATCCCTGGCGACTACGGCTGGCCGGTGCTGGGTCACACCGTTGACTATGTCAAAGATCCTTTTATTTGGGCGCAAGAACGCTATAAAAAATACGGTTTGCTGCAGCGCGTTTCCACTGTGGGTATGCGCGCTGTGTTGGCGATGGGTCCAGACCTAGCGCAACAAGTACTGCTGGATACCGAACGCAACTTTTCTTCCAAAATGGGTTTTGGTGATCGCGTACAGAAGTTCTTCGAGGGCAGCCTCATCATGGAAGACTTCGATCATCACAAACACCAGCGCCGTATCGTACAAAACGCATTCAAAAATGATGCATTGCAACACTACACACGCGAAATTAACCGCATCTATGATCGCGCGTTAAACGAATGGGAAGCCGACGCAGGCAAAACCATTCCGTTTTTCACTTACATCAAAGAATTGCTGTTGATTGTTGCTGCAGAAATTTTTGCTGGCGAAACGGATTACAAAGGTGATCGCGTTAAATACTTGAACAACGCGTTCATTGATGCCACTCGCGGCTTGATGTATTTATTCCCCGTCAATTTCCCCGGCTTTGTTTATCACACCGGCATGCAGGGCAAAAAACGCTTACAAGGTTTTTTCCGTCCAATGATCGACGAAAAACGCCGTGGCGATAGCTTGGACATGCTGAGTATTTTCAGCCGCTCTACTGACGAAAATGGTGATTATTTCTCAGCGGAAGAAGTCACCAACCAAGCCATCTTCTTGATGTTTGCAGCGCACGACACCACGACCGCCGCCATCACACATACGATTTACTATCTTGCACGCCATCCTGAAATCAAGAAAAAACTGCAAGAAGAAATCGACTCCATCGAGCTTGATGGTTTGTTGTGGGAAGACCAAGAAAAACTGCCTTACATGCAGATGGTATTCAACGAAGTACAGCGCATTCGCCCTTCTGTGCCTTCTGTACCTCGCCGCACCATTCGCGAGTGTGAAATGGCAGGTCATCGTGTTCCAGCCAACACTATGGTTCTTACTCTGCCGCGCTTTACCCATTGGATGGAAGAATACTGGACCAGCCCATTCAAATTCGATCCAGAGCGTTTCTCACCAGAGCGCGCCGAACATAAAAAACACGCCTTCCAATTCCATCCTTTCGGTGGCGGCGCACACAAATGTATCGGCATGCACTTTGCACAGATGGAGTACAGAAACTTCCTGTTCAAGTTCATGAAGCGCTACGATTTCGAATCGCGTCACAAAACAGAAGATGTATATATGCAGACTTTCCCGCTGCCAAAACCCAGCGACGATATGCCACGTCTTCACTCGCCGCTAAGTAATCTCAACGGTAGGTATAAAAACCGGCAGTGCCGGTTTTTTTATACCTTTTATTCCATCAATTTTCTTTACAGAAAAGGCAAATACTCATCACCGTGACGGTGCGTTTTAATCATGTCACGAACCGTTTCTCCATCCGTATTTTTTGCTTCAATATCTTTGCCTGCTTCACGAAAAAAGCCAACGAATCGCTCAAACTCATCAGGCTTCATACTTTTATACGCACTGTGCAACACATGAAAGTCTGCGTTAACACCTGCTGGCGGCAATACATCTAAAAACACACGCAGTTGCTCATCGGTACGATGCTCATTCTCGACAATTTTTTTGTCTTTTTTCTTTACTACAACAACTTCTTCGCTCATTGCACTACTGCCTCTCAGCCTTGCAGCTTTTTCAAAAGAATTTCATTCACTTGTTGCGGATTGGCTTTGCCTTGCGACACTTTCATCACCTGCCCGACAAAGAAGCCCAACATTTTCGGGCGCTTATCTTCGGCAGCACCGCGATAGTTTTCCACTTGCAGCGGATTGTTAGCGATGATGTCATCAACAATCTTTTCAATCGCCCCGCTGTCTGAAACTTGCTTCAAACCTTCACGCTCGATGATTTCGTCAGCAGTGCCGCCGCTATTCCACAACAACTCAAACACTTGCTTGGCAATTTTTCCGGAAATCGTGCCGTCTTTGATGCGCGCAATCAAACCACCCAACTGCGCAGCAGACACAGGGCTCTGTGCCAAACTCAAACTATTTTTGTTGAGCACGGCCATCAACTCCACCATCACCCAGTTGGCGGACAATTTAGCATCGCCGCAAGCAGCAACAGTTTGCTCATAAAAATCGGCCGTGACGCGCTCGGCACTCAACTGACCTGCATCATAATCAGACAAACCATACTGCTGCACAAAGCGTTGCTGCTTCGCGTCAGGCAGCTCAGGCAATGCCGTGCGTAGCGTATTGATGTAGACATCATCCAACACTACCGGCAACAAATCAGGGCAAGGGAAATAGCGGTAGTCATTCGCTTCTTCTTTGCTACGCATCGAGCGCCCTGTTTTGGTATCGCCGTTATACAAACGCGTTTCTTGGATAACTTTGCCGCCGTCTTCGATCAACTCGATTTGGCGTTCAACTTCATAACGAATCGCATCTTCCATAAAACGGAAAGAATTGAGGTTTTTGGTTTCAGTACGCGTACCCAAAGCAGCACCCAGCTTGCGCACCGAAATATTGACATCAAAGCGCATGGAGCCTTGCGACATCTCACCGTCACAAATACCCAAAGTGGTGACAATGCTGTGCAATTTTTTTGCAAACGCCACCGCCTCTTCTGCATTGCGCATATCCGGCTCGGTGACGATTTCAATCAGCGGCGTACCCGCGCGATTCAAATCAATACCACTCATGCCTGCATAATCTTCATGCAGTGATTTACCAGCATCTTCTTCCAAATGTGCGTGGTGAATGCGTACGCGTTTGACACTGCCGTCTGACAGTGTGACATCCACATGCCCCGCACCCACAATCGGCTCAGCCAACTGTGTGGTTTGATAGCCTTTCGGCAAATCAGGATAAAAATAATTTTTGCGTTCAAATACCGAGCGATGCGGAATTTCTGCATCAATCGCCAGACCAAACATCACTGCCATACGCACAGCTTCTTCATTTAACACTGGCAGCGTACCGGGTAGCGCTAAATCAATCGCGCAAGCTTGCGTGTTGGGTTCTGCGCCAAAGGCCGTAGAGCTGCCAGAAAAAATTTTGGTTTTCGTGGCGAGCTGCACATGGATTTCTAAACCGATAACCGTTTCCCAACTCATGCGGCAACTCCCGCTGGCTGTTGCGTGTGCCAGTCCGTCACTTGTTGGAAACGATGCGCGACATTGAGCATACGCGCTTCATCAAAATAATTGCCAATGATTTGTAAACCGACGGGCTTTGCATCCACCAAACCGCAAGGCAGCGACATACCAGGCAAGCCCGCCAAATTGGTGGCGATGGTGTAAATATCTTCCAAATACATCGCAACAGGATCGCTACCTTTTGAGCCAAATTGGAATGCGGGCGATGGCGAAGTCGGCCCCATAATCACATCCACCTGTTTGAAGGCATCAACAAAATCTTGCTGGATTAAACGGCGCGCCTGTTGCGCTTTGCGATAGTAGGCATCGTAAAAACCAGCAGACAACACATAAGTACCAACCAAAATTCTGCGCTTCACTTCTTCGCCAAAACCTTCGGCTCTCGAACGGCAATACAAATCAGCAAGGTCTTGTGGATTTTCACAGCGATAACCATAACGCACGCCATCAAAACGCGACAAGTTGGCCGAACACTCTGCTGGCGCGATGACATAGTAAGCAGGCACAGCGAGATGCGAATGCGGCAGAGAAATTTCCACCAATGTTGCGCCTAGTTTTTCATATTCACGCAGCGCCGCTTGCACACACTCGGCCGTTTGCGCATTCAATCCTTCGCCAAAATATTCTTTTGGTACGCCGATTTTTAAGCCACGCAAATCGTTGTTTAAGCTCGCGCAGTAATCCGGCACTTCACGATCCAAACAAGTGGAATCTTTTGCATCAAAACCGGACATCGCACCGAGCAACAAGGCGACATCTTCCGCCGTGCGCGCCATCGGCCCCGCTTGATCCAAACTGGAGGCAAACGCAATCATGCCCCAGCGCGAAACGCGGCCGTAAGTAGGTTTCAAACCGGTAATACCGCACAACGCAGCGGGCTGACGAATCGAACCGCCGGTATCCGTTGCCGTTGCAGCAGGTGCTAAACGCGCAGCAACACAGGCAGCACTGCCACCCGATGAACCACCAGGCACGCACTGCACATCCCAAGGATTTTTTACTGCGCCGTAAAAACTGGTTTCGTTGGATGAACCCATCGCAAACTCATCCATGTTGGTTTTACCCAACATCACCAAACCTTGCTCGCGATATTTCGCCACCACCGTTGCATCGTAAGGCGAAATAAAGTTATCGAGCATGCGCGAACCGCAACTGGTGCGCACGCCTTGTGTACAAAAAATATCTTTGTGCGCAAATGGCACGCCCGTTAAAAATGCAGCGTTACCTGCGGCGCGGCGTGCATCCGCAGCATCCGCTTCCGCCAGTGCCTTTTCAGCGGTAACGGTGATAAAGCTGTTGTAGTTTTTATCGTGTTGCGCAATGCGATCTAAAAAATGTTGCGTCGCTTCGTGGCTGGAAAATTGTTTCTCTGCCAGAGCTTGCGCAATTTGCGCCACGGTGAGGTTGTGGATTGCTGTCATCGTGCTCGCCTCACTCAATCACTTTCGGCACGAGGAACAAACCGTCAGCCACTGCAGGCGCGATAGCTTGCAACGCAGCGCGTTGATCTGGCTCGCTCACCACATCGGCACGCAGGCGTTGCACGGCATCCAGCGGGTGAGACATCGGCTCCACGCCCGTGGTATCCGCCGCTTGCAGTTGATCGATGAGCGTCAACACATCGCCCAAGCTCTGCGTGGTGCGAGCCAGCACGGCATCATCCAGCCCGAGACGCGCCAGCTTCGCCAGCTGCTCGACCTGTTGGCGTTCAAAGACCATCGAGATACTCCAAATACGGGTTCAAAATTGGGCGGCAAGCACCCCAAGACGGGTAGCCGCGAAGGGTCGGCAAAATACCATATTTCACCGGATAAATCCGTGATAAATGCGCCTTTCACCTTGCCCAAAGCCCTCGTCATTGCTAGAGTTGCGCGCCTTACTGCGGCACTCAGTCGCGCACCTCACCAGGGATACCCATGCTCAACAAATTTCGTGGAATGTTTTCTACCGACTTGTCGATCGACCTCGGCACAGCCAACACCATCATTTATGCACGCGGCCGCGGCATTGTGCTCGACGAGCCCTCCGTGGTCGCCATCCGCCATCACAACGGCCAAAAAAGTGTTGAAGCCGTAGGCTTAGAAGCCAAACGCATGTTGGGCAGAACACCGGGCAACATCACGGCTATTCGTCCACTGAAAGACGGCGTCATTGCTGACTTTCAAATCACCGAAAAAATGCTGCAGCACTTCATCAAAAAAGTACACGAAAACAGTTTTATGAAGCCCAGCCCACGCGTATTGATCGGCGTACCATGCAAAGCCACTGAAGTCGAAAAACGCGCGATTCGTGAATCGGCACTCGGCGCCGGTGCGCGCGAAGTGCGCTTGATTGATGAACCAATGGCCGCTGCTATCGGTGCAGGCCTCAATGTTGGCGAAGCCAATGGCTGCATGGTGGTCGATATCGGCGGCGGCACCACAGAAATCGCCATCATTTCTTTGAATGGCGTGGTCTATGCCGATTCCGTGCGTATTGGCGGTGATCGCTTTGACGAAGCCATCATCACTTATGTGCGCCGCAATTACGGCATTGTGATTGGTGACGCCACCGCTGAGCGCATCAAACAAGAAATCGGTTGCGCTTTTGCCAGCAATGAAGTGCGTGAAATTGATGTGCGCGGTCGCAATTTAGCTGAAGGCGTGCCGCGTCAATTCACTTTGAGTAGCGACGGCATTTTGGATGCACTGCAAGAACCGCTGCAAGGTATCGTGCAAGCGGTGAAAGCAGCACTCGAACAATCACCACCTGAATTGGCGTCGGATATTGCAGAAAACGGCATCGTGTTGACCGGTGGCGGTGCACTGCTGCGCGACATCGACAAACTATTGATGGAAGAAACAGGCTTGCCTGTCATCGTCGCAGAAGACCCACTGTCTTGTGTGGCAAAAGGTGGCGGCAAAGCACTGGATATTATCGACCGTTTGAACCTTGATCTGCTCTCAAGCTGAGAAAAACCATGGCCGGCAAGAAAAAAAATGACGAGGAGTTAAATCTTGAAAGCGCGCTCGAAAAATTAGAGCTGCTGGTAGAAAGTTTAGAAAAAGGTGAACTCAGCCTCGAAGAATCTCTGAAAGTTTTTGAAGACGGCATCAAATTAACGCGGCATTGCCAAGAAACGCTGTCTGCCGCTGAACAAAAAGTGCAATTATTGATTGAAAAAAATGGTTCGTTGAAAAGCGAACCATTCGACAATTAATTTTCACACGATGACAACAACTTCTTTCCAGCAGTTTTTACAACACTGCCAGCAGCGCGTCACCACTGCGCTCGACCACTCACTCCCCTCTGCAACAGAACCCGCTCTGCTACTCAAACAGGCCATGCGCTACAGCGCACTGAACGGCGGCAAACGCGTGCGCGCCACGCTGGTTTATGCGGCAGCGCAAAGCATTGTTGGCGACGCGCCACATTTCACTGACAACATCGCCTGCGCGTTGGAGTGTATTCACGCTTACTCTTTAGTACACGACGATTTACCGTCGATGGACGATGATGCATTGCGTCGCGGGCAGGCGACTTGTCATATCGCTTTTGATGAAGCCACCGCCATACTCGCCGGTGATGCACTGCAAACACTCGCGTTTGAATGTTTAGCCAGCGCCAATTTATCGGCTGAAGTGCGTTGTGCGTTGATACAAACACTGGCACAAGCCTCTGGCGCAGCAGGCATGGTGGCAGGTCAAGCGATGGATTTAGCCGCAGAAAACCGTCAAATCACATTAGAAGAATTAAAAGCACTGCATCAACATAAAACAGGCGCATTGATTCGCGCCAGCGTGCGCTGTGGCGCATTATCCGTTGGTGCAAACAACGAACAATTGGATGCATTAAATACTTACGCCAATGCCATCGGCCTCGCATTTCAAGTACAAGACGATATTCTCGATATTGAAAGCAGCACCGAACAACTCGGCAAACAACAAGGTGCAGATCTTGCGCTGAATAAATCCACCTACCCTGGCCTGCTCGGTCTTGAGCAAGCCAAGCAGCACGCACAAGCGCTTTATCAAGAAGCGATTTCGGCTTTATCCATTTTTGGCGATAAAGCAGAACATCTGCGCGAGTTGGCGCATTACATCATCGAGCGAAAATTCTGATGCGCTGGTGGCAAATGGTTCGTTCACTGTTTGCTCGCACAGATTTAGACGCGTACGCGGCGCATTGGCCGCGTCAGATGACACCACAACAAATCGAACAAACTGTTGAAAAATTATTGCGTGAAATGTCTCTGCCAGAAAAAATTGCGCAGATGTCTGGCGATGGCGGCAACTTTTCTCTACTGAAATTGGGCTTTTTTGTTTTTTTACTCAAACGCTTCCCCAATATGTATTCAGGAGAAAACGCTCGATTACACATCCCGCCGCTTTCTTTTACCGACGGACCGCGCGGTGTTGTAATCGGCAATGCCACTTGTTTTCCTGCTGCCATGACGCGTGGCGCCAGTTTTGATACTGCTTTAGAACAAGAAATTGGCGCAGCGATTGGGCGAGAAGCGCGTGCTAGCGGCGCTAATTATTTTGCTGGCTTATGCGTTAATTTATTGCGCCACCCCGCCTGGGGGCGCGCACAAGAAACTTACGGCGAAGACAGTTTTCACCTCGACGCGATGGGTACAGCTTTGATGCGTGGCGTGCAATCACAGGGCATGATGGTTTGCGCAAAACACTTTGCCGTGAACAGCATCGAAAACTCGCGTTTTTATCTGGATGTTGTGATTGACGAACAAACGCTACACGAAATCTATCTGCCGCATTTCAAATCACTGGTAGATGCTGGCGTTGATTCTTTGATGAGCGCTTACAACAAAATTAACGGCGAATACTGCGGGCATAGCCACGACTTGCTGCACAACATTTTGCGCGAGCAGTGGCAGTTTGATGGCTTTGTTTCCTCAGATTGGCTGTGGGGCATTTACGAAACAGAAAAACCTGCCAACACCGGCATGGATATTGAAATGCCGCGCGCACATTTTTATGGCAAACGACTCGTAAAAGCCGTTAATAATGGCGCTGTCTCTATCGAAAAAGTTGATGCCAGCGTGCGACGCATTCTCACGGCTAAATTACGCTGGCTGACGCATTTGCCACAGGAAAAACTTGATCGCGCTGTTATTGCTTGTGATGCACATCGCGAGCTGGCGCAACGCGCTGCCGAGCAATCCATCGTGCTTTTGCAAAATAACAATGTACTGCCGTGGCAAGCAGATCAACTAAAAGAAAAAACCATTGCCGTGATTGGCGAGCTGGCGCATACACCCTGCCTTGGCGACCACGGCAGCAGCCGCGTATCGCCACCCGAAGTCACGACGATTTTGGATGGCCTGCGCGAACGCGCTGACGAAAAAATCACGCTGGTTTTTCATGACGGAAAAGATGCTTCACAAGCGGCCGATGTCGCGCGCCGAGCGGAAGCCGTACTGTTGGTTGCGGGCTATCACGCCGAAGATGAAGGAGAAAATCTCACCTCCAATCGCAAACCTGTCGCCAACCCTAAAGTGCCGCGTGGCGGTGATCGCGCTTCATTGCGTTTGAACGAAGCACAAGAAAATTTAATTCTTGCCGTTTGTAACGCCAACAAAAATACAGTTGTTACTATTATTGCAGGCAGCGCAGTGATGATGGATCAGTGGCAACACACAGCAGGTGCAATCCTGTTTGCAGGCTACCCCGGCATGAAAGGCGGTCACGCGCTCGCCAACATTCTTTTTGGCGTTGTGAATCCCTCAGGAAAGCTGCCATTCACCATTCCTGCCAATGAAAATCAACTGCCTGCTTTTGATTGCTGGGCAACTACCGCGCATTACGATTATTTTCACGGCTACGCACTGTGCGATCACTTACAACAAACCCCCGCTTTTGCGTTTGGCTTTGGGCTTTCTTACAGCAGATTTCAATGCATCGCACCGCAAACAGACAAACGCGAATACAGCGTCGATGACACCATTCAAATCACTGCTGAGCTACACAACACCAGTGATCGACAAGGCGCAGAAGTTTTGCAGTGTTACGCTGGCCACAAAAACTCAAACATCGCACTCTCTGCAAAAAAACGCTTGCAGGCTTTCCAAAAAATTGCTTTAGCCCCTAACGAGAAAACGCCAGTTATTTTTGAAATTCCTGTAAAACAGTTAGCGCGCTACAACAGCAAGCAGTGCGCTTGGTTTGTTGAAGTTGGCGAATACAACCTATGGATAGGTAATTCATCACGCGCAGAAGATTTACAACACCTAACCATCACGGTTTACACATGATGCAATGTCCAAAGTGTGGCTATACAAGAAAATCAACTGACGATCATGTACACCGTGATATCTGCCCTGCCTGTGGTATCGCCTATCAAAAATGGCTGGCGCGACAAAAACCCGCTACAGAAAAAGCGTTTGAAGAAGCAATACCTGAGGAGGAAGAAACACTCGATGTTGATCACATCTCCGTATGGCAACGATTAACCTATGTACCAGAAAACACAGACATCACTACGCTCTCTGCACGCGCGCTGTTACTGGTCACGCTCACCTTGTGGTGGGGATCGCTCACTATTCACGGCATAGATTGGGAAGTGATCGGCGGCTCTTTCATGCACAACATCAACTTGGCTTTCCATGAATTTGGCCATGTTTTGTTCGCACCGCTGGGCGAATTGATGATGTTTCTCGGCGGCAGCCTTTTTCAAATTTTATTGCCGTTAATTTGCTTGGGCGTATTTAGTTTTCAGCAGCACGATAATTTTGCAGCTTCAATCATGCTCGCGTGGTGCGGACAAAGCTTTGTGGATGTTGCGCCCTATATTCGCGATGCAGAATATCGCGCACTGCCTTTAGTGGGCGGCGCAACCGAAGCCAATCACGATTGGGGCAATATTCTGACAATGTTAGATGCTGTATCCAGCTGTTACACACTGGCAAAAATTAGTTTTGCTATCGGAGTGATGGTGATGCTGCTCGGCTTAGCATGGAGTATTTATCTTTTGTGGTTGCAATATCGCTCTCTGCCACAAACCCATTGAAAAACCAAAACAAAACAATCAAACATCGCCTTCTTCATTTTCTTCTTTTTCGATACGCACAGCGGTTGCACTATCTTCTGCATTTAACACCGTCAAAGCACGGCGCACACCACTGGTTAAACCCGCACGCCAAGGGTGTTGCTTAATGCCAAAAGTGTTGCGAATTTTTCCGCAATCTAATGCCCACGATAATGGTGGAAGGTTTTCTGCCAAATCGTGCATCTCGGTTTGCAAATCCAAATCTGATTTCTCCACGATTTGTTTGATTAAGCGCGCAAAATCAAAATAGCTGATCGCATCGGTGCCGCTGTAGTGATAAACACCCCATGGCTCGATACCGCAACTCAACTGCTGCAACACAGCAATAATTACTCGCGCTGCATCGCGCACTGATGTGGGAGAAAAACGGTAGCGGGCAGATACTCTTGCCTCTCCAGCCCTGCGCCAAGCCGCCAACAAATCCGTCAGAATATTTTGGCCAATACTGCTAAACAGTTCACCCGTACGCAAAATTAAATGGCGTGGACAAGTTTCAATTACCGCTCGCTCGCCCGCCCAACGCAGCGCACCATAAGTGCTTTGTGCATCCGGCTCATCGGTTTCACGATAATTACTGGCTTGCATACCAGAAAAGACCTGCGCATCTGACAACTGCAATAAAAAACAATTCGTTGTTGCAGCCGCTAACGCCAATACCTCAGGATTACGCGCATATTGCACAGCCTGTTCGCTCGTGCCTGGATCAATATCGCCACCACCAAAAGGTAGATGCTGCACATTGACGATGCCGCTGATTTTGTTCTTACGCAGCAATGCATCCAGCTCTGTTGCGGTAATTGTCGCCAGCGTTGCCGCATCCAACAGCACGAATGGAAACTGCATCTGCTCTAAACGAAATAGCAGCGAGCGCCCCAGTGGCGATTCCGCACCACACAACAAAATTTTCATCGAAGGAGTTCCTGTGCTTTCAAAGTGATATGGGTAGAATGGTACAGAACCCTGATGATGACTGCGAACATCGCCCGCATGACCAGCCAATCCATCTCTCTCTTAATCACCGCGCCACACGCATGCAGCTATCTGCACGGCCAAGAAGCCAGCACCGCCTTCGTCAATCCTGAGATCCGAATCACACCCTTTCTGTTTTCTCGCTTGGCCGAAGCAGGGTTTCGCCGCAGCGGGCAGCATGTTTATCGCCCGCAATGCCAGCACTGCAATGCCTGTATTCCTGTGCGCATTCCCGTACAAGCGTTCGCGCCCAATCGCAATCAAATGCGTTGTATTAAACGCAACACGGATTTGGATGTGCGACAAATTGCATCCATCAATAGCGATGCCTGTTACGCGCTGTATGAAAAATACATCAACACGCGGCATCAAGACGGCGATATGTACCCCGCCACACGCGAGCAGTACGACAACTTTTTAGGTGTGCCATGGCCCGAGAGTTTTTATCTCACTTATTACAGCAAAAATAGACTGATCGCTGTTTCTGTCTGCGATCGTTTCGACAACGGCTATTCAGCGGTTTACACTTTTTTTGACCCTGACGAACACGCACGCAGCTTGGGCGTGTTCGCCGTATTAAATCAAATTGTGCGCGCCAAATTAGAAGGTTTGGATTATTTGTATTTGGGATATTGGATAAAAAACTGCGACAAAATGCGCTACAAAAGCCAGTATCAACCACTGGAAATGCGCGTTAATAACCAATGGCAAGTGTTTTCACTCGATACAATCAACAACTAAATAACTAAACAACGAAACAAGGAGCACAACCATGACCACCGCAAACAATGCACAAGCTCGCCTCGCCATGCACGGCTGTATCGTTTTATTGCTCGGTTTACTGGGCGGCATTGGTTTTTCTTATGCCGCTGCCGTGGCGGATACCAGCAGCGAGCTGTATCGCATTTGGAAGTTTGTGCATTTAGAGGGCATCATCAACGGTATCGTGGTGTTGGCTGTCGCCGGCTTCTGGCACACGCTGCCACACGAACAGAAAACCGTAAAAACCGGCAAGTGGACACTGCTGATCGGCGCATACTGCAACGCCATCGGCCCTTGGCTCACCGCTTTGTTTATCGGTCATCGCGTCATCCAACCACAAACGGCTTTTGAAAGTTTTGTCGTCTACGGCTTCTATATTCCAGGCACACTGCCGCTGATTTCTTTTGCGCTGTTTGCTTGGGTGCTGTTTCGCACAACAGCAAAATCCTGATTCGGAGTTTTGTATGCCTAGCGCACTGAAAATTCGCCATATTGATTTCCAGTTTCCCGATGACATGCCGTGGAATTGGAATCCTGGCAATCCTGCTTGGGGAAACGCAGGCTTGTTTTTTTGCCTAACCGCACCTGGCTTTGAGCGTTATTTCATCAAAGCGATTCGCCAAGCGATGCCACAAATAAAAAATCCGTCTATCGCAGAAGAAGCTGATTTATTTTGCAAACAAGAAGGACAGCATTCACGCCATCATCAAGCACATATCGCGATGTTGACCAAACGCTACCCTGATCTGAAACAAGTGATGACAGAAATCATGCAATCGTATGACGAACTATACGAACAGGAATCACAAGATTTTCACTTGGCGTATGCCGCTGTGGTTGAAGCAACCTTCTCACCACTGACCAAATTTGTCGTCGACAACCGCCATCATTTATTCAAAGAATCCGACACACGCATGGCTTCTTTTTTGATGTGGCATTTGATGGAAGAATACGAACATCGCAGCTCGGCGCTGAATATTTATAACGATGTGGTTGGCAGCTATTGGTATCGTCTGCGCATGGCGCCGCGCGTTATCAAACACTTGATGAGCGTAATTCAGTTAATCGAAAAACGCTGCAATGCCTGTGTGCCAGCACAAGACATGGGCGCGCCGATGAATATGAATGATCAAAGTTTTCTGAAAACGATTCCGCTAACCAGCAAACTAGGCATGGTGTGGGATCTCGCCTGCACGCTGCTGCCTTTTCACAATCCGGACCACGCCGCATCATCACCGTGGATTAAACAGTGGTTTGCGGATGAAGCGGCGGGCGCGGATATGACTACTTACTACTCCTGAACACGCATAAAAACCCTCTAAAAATACAGATAAAACTAGCAGGCTCATGCCATGAGCCTTCCACTCTGTAGAGTTGTCCTGTGATCGACACCCGCGTCGATCGAACAGGAGACTCTATGGAACGCCAGCAAACCCCACAAATCCTGATCACGCCACTCAAGCCAGCCCTCATCGCCGGCATGAGCCAAAAGCTGCCTGTGTTGGTGCGTGTGCAAGCACCGGACCCCGATCTCGCGCTGCAAAAATCGCGCAAGCCCTATCACCTAGCACTGGTGATTGATCGCTCCGGCTCTATGTCGGGCGAGCCGCTGATTGAGGCACTGCGCTGTGCGCGCTACATCGTCGATCAACTCACGGCGACCGATGTTGTTTCACTCACCGTGTTTGATGATCGCGTTAACACTCTGGTCAACGCGCAAGCGGTGGGCGATCGTAAAGTGCTGCATCAAGCACTGGCGCACATTCAATCGGGCGGCAGCACCAACTTACACGGCGGCTGGTTGGCGGGCAGTAACTCCCTGCTGAGCAACGCCAAAGCCGCTGCGCTGGCGCGCGTGATTCTGCTCTCAGATGGCAATGCCAATGTGGGTGTCACCACCGATACCAAGGTCATCGCTGCGCTGTGCGCTGAGGCCGCTGAACGCGGTGTCACCACCTCTACTTACGGGCTGGGGCGCGACTTCAATGAAGACCTGATGGTGGAGATGGGCGAGCGCGGTGGTGGCAATCACTACTACGGCGACACTGCTGCCGACCTGTTCGAGCCGTTCGCCGAGGAGTTCGACTTCATCTCCAACCTCTACGCCCGCCAAATGCGTTTGGCACTGGCGGCTCCCGCTGGCGTCAACATCACCCTGCTCAACGATTATCCCGTCGAGCAGCGAGAAGGCTTTCCGCTGATTCTGATGCCTGACTTAGCGCTGGGTGCAGAGGCTTGGGCTTTGGTCGAGCTGGAAATCCCCGCCAATATGGCGAGCGAAACTGCCGTCACACTGCTGCAAGCGGGTATTACCGCCACCACGCCAGACTGCTTGCCCATCACGGTCGCTGATGCAGCGCTCGCCTTGAGCGCGATGTCAGCTCAGGCTTGGGAAATGCTAATCAAAGATCCGCTGGTATTGGCTCGCCAAGCAGAAATCGAAGCGGCTCAATGGTTGGAGCGCGCACGGCTGCTGGCGCAAGCGGGTGATTTGGCCGGTATTGAAAAAATGATTGCCGAAGGACGCGTGCGTTTTGCTGAACACGCTTGGGTTATCGAAGTGTTGGAAAGCCTCGAACAGCTGGCAAAAGAAATGGACTACATCCGTTTCTCCAAAGAGGCTTTATACAGCAGCAAAAAAATGCGCAAACGCCTCGCAGCTAAAGAGGAAGCGTTTGACACGCTGAACGAGGATGAGATGGCGCTTTATCTCCGCCGCAAGCGTTCGCAGGGCAAATCACAGTTCGAGCCATAAACACGGCAACTCAACACCGCCGCCTCAACCACTGCGCCAGTTCTTTTTCGTCGGTGAGTCGTTGGGCGGCGCGGATGATCATGTCGCCCACTTCTGCGGCTGAACCCAAATCCGTTTTGACATCGTTAATCTGCAAGCAAATACGCATCGCAGCATACGCCGTGCGTTTATTGGCATCATTGAAGGTGCGTCCAACAGCAATATAGGTTGCATAGCACGCAGCCAATTCATGCACATCTTCGATCATTCCATAGTGGATGCGGTTCTCTACCCGAGCGATCACGGCATCGACCGATTTATCTCCTGCCATACCCTGCAGCTCGTGTGAGCCAATAACAGCATCGTGAATTTGCACCACATCCTGTGCGCTGAGATATTTCATCGTCCTCGCTCCTTATTTGTCTCTCAGGTAATCCAATACCGGCCGCATTTCAGCCTGTGTTTCAGCCAGTGCGCGAGCAATGTCGTCTGTATCCGCGGGCTCAAATTGCAAATCATCCACCGCTGCCACAGGTACGAAATAGCCCACCACTTTATTGCGATTGAGCACTGCGACGGGTGAGGAGCCTGCCTGCTCCAGCACTTTGGCAGGGTCGCGCAGTTCCGTGAGCGATACGGTTTTGTGGGTCAACAAATGTTCCATGCAGCTCTCCTTTGTTTACATTTAATCAATATGCACTTAAATAGATATTTCAATATACATCTAAAAGCACACTCATAATAGCAAGCACTACGAACAATTCTCTAGTAGACAGTCACCCAGTGAATGCCTAGGCTATTCGCCACTCGTGGCGCGCTATCGCCCTCACCGATTTCCTTTTTTCACTTTTCCACTAACCGCAACTTTCATTCACCACAACTTTTCATTAACCCTAGGAGACTACGCATGGCCAACACGCATGCCGGAAAACAGTACGACGATGATGTACTGCGCGACGGCTTTGAACTCGGCTTTACCTACACCCGTTCGACCGGGCCCGTCATCGGGGCTTTTCTTACCGGTCTGCGCGACGGCAAGATCGTCGGCATCAAGGGCAGCGGCGGCAAAGTGATCTGCCCGCCGACGGAATACGATCCACAAACTTCGGAAGAATTGACCGAGTTAGTTGATCTGCCTTCTACCGGCACCGTCACCACTTGGAGCTGGATTAGCCAACCACATCCTAAACACGGTTTGACGCAGCCCTTCGCTTGGGCGTTGATCAAAATCGACGGCGCGGACACTGCCATGCTGCACAAAGTGGATGCAGGCAGCGAAAGCAACATGAAAACCGGCATGAAAGTCAAAGTGCGCTGGGCAGCAGAACGCCGTGGCTTTATGACTGACATTGACTGCTTTGAACCGGCTTGAGGACAGCATCATGAGTGATCAAAAACCCGTTGAAGTTAAACCCGTAGAAATCATGGAATCACCGGTCTACATGCAATACAGCTTTGCGGCCGGTCGCGCCACTTCGCATTTTTTGCGTTCACTGAAAGAAGGCAAATTGATGGGGCAACGCTCCTCTGTGACTGGAAAAGTGATCGTGCCACCGCGCGGTGCTGATGCAGAAACAGGAACACCAACAACTGAAGAAGTGGCAGTGCCAGATACCGCCACTGTCGTCACTTTCACCATCGTGCATTTGCCGATTCCAGGCTCCAAAGTACAACCGCCATTTATCGTCGCCAACTTGGTGCTCGATGAAACCGATCAAACTTTTATTCATTTGATTTCCGGTTGCAAAAACGAAGATGTGAAAATCGGTACACGCGTGAAAGCCGTGTGGCGCGATAAAAGTGAATGGGAATACAGCTTCAACAACATTGAATATTTTCAACCGATTGAAGGTGAAGCTCCTATCGACATTAAAGAACTGAAAGCCAAGCGCTTAAAAGAAGTGGAGGCGTACAAAAATGCGTGAAGTAGCGATTATTGCCTATCACCAAACACCGATGGTGCGTGATGCAGGCGCAAAAAATGATGTAGAACTGGTGATGGAAGCCGTACACGGCGTAAAAAATCAGTTAAAAATTACCAACAAAGAAATCGATTTTGTTTGCTCTGGTAGCTGTGACTACTTGGGAGGCGCAGCATTCGCTTTCGTTGGTGCGTTGGATGCCGTTGGCGCTGTGCCACCCATTTCAGAATCGCATGTGGAAATGGATGCAGCATGGGCGTTGTATGAAGCGTGGCTGAAAATTCAAACCGGACATTTCAACACCGCGTTGATTTACGGTTTTGGTAAAAGCTCACACGGCCCGATGCATGAAGTATTGGCGCTGCAATTGGATCCTTATTATTTGCAACCGCTGTGGCCTGATCAAATCAGCCTCGCTGCATTACAAGCGCGCGCGATGATGGATGCCGACAAACTCACTGAAAAACAAATGGCAGAAGTAGTAGCGAAAAGCCGTAAAAACGCAAAAGCAAACGCAAATGCACAGTTGAAAGGTGATTACAGCGTAGAACAATTATTGGCTGAGCCGATGATGTCTTCACCACTGCGTAAACACGATTGCCCGCCAATTACCGATGGCGCATCGTGCATATTTATTGCCACCAAAGAAATCGCAGAAAAAATGCTCGCGGGTTCTGGCAAGCGTCCTGCGTACATCACGGGTATCGATCACCGCATTGAGTCACATCAATTCGGCACACGCGATCTCACGCAATCCACATCCACACGCATTGCTGGTGAACACGCTGGCGTGAAAAAAGGCAAAGTGGATATTGCGGAATTGCACACACCGTTTAGTCACCAAGAATTGCTCGTCAAAGAAGCGCTCGGTCTTGATGACAACACAGTAATCAACCCGTCAGGCGGCCCGCTCGCTGGCAATATTTTTATGTCAGCAGGATTGGATCGTATTGGTGCTGTGGCAACACGCATCATGAATGGCGAAGCAAATCGCGGCGTTGCACACGCAACATCCGGCGCTTGCTTACAACAAAACTTGGTTGCTGTACTGGAGGGTAAATAAGATGGGTAATCCTTGTGCCATCGTAGGTATCGGCCAGACCGAACGCTACAAAGCAAAAATTAAAAAATCCATGGCAGGTCTCGTGCGAGAAGCTGCAATCAATGCGTTAAACGATGCAGGCTGCACTTGGGCTGATATCGACGCCGTGATCATCGGAAAAGCACCTGACTTTTTCGAAGGCGTGGTGATGCCAGAATTGTATTTGGCAGATGCACTAGGTTGTGTAGGTAAACCGATGCTGCGCGTGCACACTGCAGGTTCTGTCGGTGGCTCAACCGCAATCGTTGCAGCCTCTTACATTCAAAGCGGACTGTTCAAACGCGTGCTGACTTTGGCGTATGAAAAACAATCCGAATCGAATGCGATGTGGGGTTTGTCATCACAACAACCTTTTTCGCCGCATTTGAATGCAGGCGCGGGTGGTTTCTTCGCGCCGATTATTCGCGAATACATGAATCGCACCAAAGCGCCTTTGGATATCGGCTGTAAAGTAGCATTGAAAGATCGCACACACGCATTACGCAATCCACACGCACACATGCACGAAGAAGCAGAAAATTTGGATCTGCAAAAATACATGGATTCGTTCATGTTGTGGGAGCCGCTGCGTTTTTCTGAAGTGTGTCCTTCATCGGATGGTGCGTGCGCCATGGTGTTGTGCAACGAAGAACTCGCCACAAAATCTCCCAACAAACCTGCGTGGGTGCATGGCACTGCAATGCGCTCCGAACCGACCATGTATCCGTGGCGCGAAGAAGTAAACCCACAAGCCGGTATCGATTGCGCGAAAGATGTCTATTCACAAGCAGGCATCACCAATCCGCGCAAAGATTTGGATATGGCAGAAGTGTATGTACCGTTCTCTTGGTATGAACCAATGTGGTTGGAAAACTTAGGTTTTTGCGATGTAGGCGAAGGCTGGAAGTTGACCGACAGCGGCGCCACTTCACTCGACCAAGGTGGCGATATTCCATGGAACTGTTCTGGCGGCGTACTCTCCACCAACCCAATCGGCGCATCCGGCATGATTCGTTTTGCCGAAGCGGCACTGCAAGTGCGCGGCATGGCAGACAAACGCCAAGTGCCGGGCGCGAAGAAAGCACTCGGCCACGCTTACGGTGGCGGCGCGCAGTTCTTTTCCATGTGGATTGTGGGCAGCGAAAAACCTTAATGGTTTTTACAACTTACATCCGTTACTTGCACATAAAAAACCCAGCGCGAGCTGGGTTTTTTATTGCTAACTTTTACCACTCAAAACAATAAACGCACACCGGCCGTTAAAGTATTTTCACGGCGGTCATCGCCATCTTCATCAGCCATATCCGCTGTATCGCCCAACAAATGTCGAGTTTCTAATCGAATATACGGTGCAATTTTGCGCGTGATTTCATAGCGCAGTTGCAAGCCTAGCGTCACATCATTAATCCCTGAACCCAAACGCAGATCATCCCTTTCTTGTGATGAGGCATTCAGCTCGGCATAAGGCTGCAATACCAATCGCTGCGTGAATAAAAAATCTTTATTCACTTGTGCGTTCAGGCCCACATTGCCGCCCTCACCCAACAATAAAAACACATCGGTGTTGACATAGTACGGCGCAAGTCCAGAAAAACCTGCCGCAAAATAAGTGGCGGATTCCGGTTTACTGTCATAACGCACACCGGTTTGCACATCCCAAAAAGTGTCGAGGTTATAGCTATACAACAGCCAGTTTTCACTGCGCTCGATGTGCTTATCCGCCATCTCTCCTTCACTTCTGAGTCGCAACTTGTGTTCGTCACTACCTAACCAAGCATCTAAATCCCAGTTAAGTACAGCGTCGTCGCTGTCGTTTACGCCGGCATCAACATCTAAATGCGTTGCGTAAAAAAAGTTTTCATGTTCGTGCGCCACTGCTGTTGTTGTTGCCATACCCAACAACATCGCACTCAATATTTTTTTAATGTGATGCATGATGATGCTCCGTGGATGGCATAGAAACTGGCTTCAATGATGGCTGCGATTTTTTATCAGCATCCAACTTTGCCACCACCACTTTTCCCATCATGCCTGCACGCATGTGATACAACAGATGACAATGAAACGCCCACTCCCCTGGCGCATCTGCTGTCACTAAAACGGAATACGATTTTCCAGGTGCAACAGTGACGACTGTTTTATCTGGCATTTTTCCCGCCGGCTGACCATTATCTAATTGCACAAACATACCGTGCAAATGCATGGGATGCGCCATCATGGTTTCATTGACAAAAGTTAGTTTTGCACGCTCGCCGTATTGCAAATTAATGGGCGGTGCATCTTCCATTTTTTTGCCGTTAATCGTCCAAATATAACGCTCCATATTGCCGCCTAGCGCCACGGTAATTTCACGGCTCCGCTCGCGTTCATCGTGTTGCGTGCCGAGGTAACGCAAATCAGCATAAGACAATACTTTGTCACCTTTCGGCGCACCCGTTTGCGCCCAACCGCTGCGCATCTGCTTAAACATTTCCTGCATTTCTATTTTTGACATTTTGCTGTGATCCATCTTGCTCATGTCGTGCTTCATACCCATATCCGCCATTGTCAACAATGCACGCGGGCGATGTGTTGGCTGCACACCTTTCATGCCTTCTCGTGGCGCCAAAGTTCCTAGCGCAAAACCACTGCGATCTACTGACTCCGCCACGATGGTGTAGGCTTTGTTTTCTGTGGGCTGCACGATCACATCGTAAGTTTCTGCCACACCAAAGCGAAACTCATCCACCGGCACTGGCTCTACATTGCGACCATCTGCCTGCACCACGGTCATTTTTAAGCGTTTGTTTTCTGTATCCAGAATGCGCACATCGTAAAAAGACATCGCCGAGGCGTTAATCATACGCAAGCGCACTTTTTCACCTGCTTTAAAAACGCCGGTCCAATTTTTCTGCGCTGTTTTTCCGTTGACTAAAAACTCGTAGCCGCTGACATCGGATAAATCACTCTGCGCCATACGCATCATGTTCCAATCATGCGCGGATTGACTCGCCAACTTAAAACCTTTCTCTTTCACATCAGCAACAAAATCACCTACTGTTCGGCGCGCTTTGTTGTAGTAATCGGATTCTTTTTTCAAATTAGAAAAAATATTATCTGAAGTTTCTCGACTGAAATCAGAAAACATCACGACGAGTTCTCGGTCTGCTGCGACAGGTTCTTTTTCTTTGGGATGGATAATCAACGCACCGTACAAACCATCCTGCTCCTGCCCTTTGGTGTGCGCGTGATACCAATAAGTACCGTTTTGTTTGACGGTGAAGCGATAAGTAAAAGTTTTTCCTGGCGCGATGCCAGGGTAGCCGCCAAAACCTTTCACGCCATCCATGTACGGCGGTACTAACAAACCATGCCAGTGAATAGAGCTCGGCTCATCCATGTGATTGGTGACATGCACCACGACTTCTTCGCCTTCTTGCCAATGCAGTGCAGGTGCAGGCAGTGTGTGATTTACCGTTAATCGCTGCAGCGGCTCACCCGTGACATTGACGAGCTCTTTGCGAATATCGAGTTGATACTCGCCTGCTTGAGCAGAAAAACACAACAATAGAGAAAATGTGCTCGCAATGAAGCGCAGAGTTTTTTTATTCACGACGCAATCTCAACGCATTTGAAATAACCGATACCGAACTCAAACTCATGGCAAACGCGGCAAACATCGGCGACAACAACCAGCCCGTGAGCGGAAACAACACACCGGCGGCAAGCGGCACACCGAGCGCGTTGTAAAACAGCGCAAACCACAAATTTTGTTTCATATTGCGCACGGTAGCCGCAGACAACTCTCGCGCCTGCGCAATGCCGCGCAGATCGCCTTTTACCAGTGTCACCGCAGCGCTGTGCATTGCTACATCCGTGCCTGTTCCCATCGCAATGCCGATATCTGCTTGCGCTAAAGCGGGCGCATCGTTGATACCGTCGCCCGCCATCGCCACTACGGCACCGGCTTTTTGTAAGCGTTCGACCAAGGCCAATTTATCGGCGGGTGATACTTCGCCGTGTACTTCTTCGATGCCCAAAGTTTGTGCCACAAATTTGGCGGTGGTGCTGCTGTCACCCGTCGCCATCACCACGCGAATACCAGCGGTACGCAAGGCGCGCAATGCTTCTGGCGTGGTGTCTTTGATGGGATCAGAAACGGCGAGCAGCCCCGCCAACGCGCCATCCACCGCGAGAAACATCACACTCGCGCCGCGCGCGCGCAGCGTTTCCGCTGCCGTGTGCAAACTTTGCGAAATCGCTACGCCGTGTTTTTCCATCAACACCACGCTGCCTAATATCAGCGATTGCCCTGCAACAACGCCCGTGACGCCCAAACCAGTGCCAGACAGAAATTGCTTCGCTGTGTGCAGCTTCAAGCCCCGTGCTTTTGCGGCCGCTACCAACGCTTCCGCCAAGGGATGCTCACTGCCTTGATCCAAACTCGCTGCCAACTGCAACACTGCTGTATCACTGTAGCCTTCTGCTGGCATCACGGTATCGAAAGTCGGTTTACCTGCTGTCAGCGTGCCGGTTTTATCGACGATCAAAGTATCGACGCTGCGCAAATGCTCTATCGCCGCCGCATCTTTGAACAAAATACCGCGCGAAGCGGCGCGGCCCGTTGCCACCATGATCGACATCGGCGTCGCCAGCCCCAGCGCACAAGGACAAGCGATGATGAGTACGGCCACGGCGTTGATAAAACCGTACAGCCAGCCCTGCTCAGGCACGAGCAAGCCCCAAGCAAAAAACGACAGCAGCGCAACGCTAACGACAGCCACCACAAAATAACCAGCGACCACATCCGCCATGCGTTGCAGCGGCGCTTTAGAGCGCTGCGCCTGCGCGACCAACTGCACGATTTGCGCGAGCATGGTCTGCGCACCCACTTTTTCAGCGCGCATCACCAATGCGCCACTAGTATTCAGCGTCGCGCCGATCAGGTGATCGCCCACTTGCTTGCTCACCGGCAGAGGCTCGCCAGTCAACATGGATTCATCCACCGCGCTGTTGCCCTCTAGCACCACGCCATCGACCGGCACTTTCTCGCCAGGACGCACACGCAGGCGATCACCTAGCTGCACTTCATTCAAAGGTACATCCTGCTCACTGCCATCGGCTTGGATGCGCCTAGCGGTTTTGGGTGCCAAACCGAGCAGCGCACGAATCGCCGCCGAGGTAGCGGAGCGCGCCTTCAGCTCGAGAATCTGCCCCAGCAGCGTGAGCGAGATGATGACCACCGCCGCCTCGAAATAAACACCCACTTGCCCGTGCTGATGAAAGCTGTCGGGAAAAAGCTGCGGCGCGATAGTGGCCACCACGCTGTACAGAAATGCTGCTCCCGTGCCGATGGCAATCAGCGTCCACATATTCGGGCTGGCTTGGCGCAGAGAATCCACCGCTCGCTCAAAGAAAGGGCGCCCTGCCCACAACACAACGGGCGCGGACAAGACCAACTCCACCCAAGGCTGCACGCCTGCTGCAAACCAGCTGACTGCGTGTCCTGACATCGCCAGCGTGGTGACGATGAGCGTCAGCGGTAGCGTGAACCAGAAGCGGCGGCGGAAATCGATCAGCTCAGGGCTCTTCTCTTCTTCAGCCGTCGGCATCATCGGCTCCAGCGCCATGCCGCATTTCGGACAGGTACCGAAACCCTCCTGCACGATTTCAGGATGCATGGGGCAGGTGTATTGCGCGCCTGGAATTTCCACCGGCGCTGGCGGCTCATCACCCAAGTACGCCTGCGGATCTGCCGCAAATTTCTTCAGACAGTGATTGCCGCAAAAGTAATAGGTTTTGCCTTGGTGTTCGTGATGCAGCGGGGAATCTTTCTGCACCGTCATGCCACAGACCGGATCTTTCAAAATTTCAGGCTCTGCATGACAAGATTTTTTTTGCTGACAGCAACTGTGTGTCGATGGCTCGTTCATGGCGCGCTCCGTCTCTCGTTCTAACTCAGTGGTGGTTCTTTCACGATGCCAAGCATAAACTCCGTACTCAACCCCAGAGTCAAGCATTCCTATGAATACACCCACTCAAGCTTCGCTCACCATTGGTCGCTTGGCGAAACAAGCCGGTGTCGGCGTCGAGACCGTGCGCTATTACCAGCAGCGCGGGCTGCTGCCCGTGCCCGCCAGCAACGGCAGCTATCGTCAGTATCCTATCGCTATGATTGAGCGCATTCGCTTTATCAAACGCGCACAAGAATTGGGATTTTCTTTGGAAGAAATCGGTGAATTATTGACGCTAGATGAACATACGGATCGCCCAACCATTCGCAATATCGCCAGCCATAAAATCGAGCAAATACAAAAAAAGTTAGACGATTTATCGCGCATACAAACGACGCTGCAACACTTAGTCAGTTGTTGCGCCAACACCAGTTTGGAAAAAAATTGCCCGATTATTGAATCGCTTAATTCGCTCGCAAAGTAAGCAAGATTTCTTTGGAGGGATACCCAGTCTGCGGCTGGTTGCGACTGGTTTGATAACGCACAATCGCACGACGCGATTCATCGCCAATCAAACCATCCACCGCGCCACTGTAAAAACCTTTTTGCAGCAGCAAGCGTTGCAGCTCCTCCTTTTCTGTCATGGTCAGCGGCGTGTAAGGACGCACCCAATCACGCTGCGGCGCAGGTTTACCAGCAATGCGATCGGCCAACAACAAAACCGCCAGCGCATATTTATCGGCATTGTTGTAGCGTTTTACCACTGCAAAGTTTTTTTGCACAACAAACACAGGTCCATTATCTCCCTGTAATGCCAACACTTTATTGCCACCTGCATCGCTCATTCGCGAAATTTCATACCCCCAACGCGCGCCCGACTGCCAACCGTTTTTCTTTAACAACTGCGCAGCCGTTGCCAGTGCATCCGGTATGGAATGCCAAATATCGCTTTTGCCATCGCCGTCTGCGTCCACAGCATAAGCGAGATAACTGGTGGGAATAAATTGCGTATGCCCCATCGCACCAGCCCACGAACCTAACAACTCACTCTGCGGCACATCTCCGCGCTGCAAAATTTTCAGCGCGGCAACCAATTGTGATCGTGCATATTTAGCGCGTTTTTCATCAGCATAAGCCAAAGTTGCTAAAGCTTGTGGGATGTAATGTAGGCTATCTGTTTTTTGCAATGCCGCGCCATAGCTGGATTCCATCGACCAAATTGCTAATAAAACATAACGATCCACGCCACTATTGCGCTCTATTGTTTGCAGTGTTTTTGCATATTGCTGCAACATTGCGCGGCCGGTTTGTATGGAGCGCTCTTGCACACGGCTATCCATGTACTCCCACGCTTCTGCGCGAAACTCCGGTTGGTAACGCGCTTTTTCTAACACCGCTGCATCTAGCGTTTTTACATCGCGAAAAGCGCGGTCATAAACATCGGCACGAACGCCTTGTTGCACAGCTTCTGCACGAAAATGGCGAATCCACGCTTGCAAACCTGCATCATCAGCCACACTGCTTTGTGAAAACAAACAAGCAATGGCCACACAGAAAGAAATGAGAAATGAAAATTTCATTAATCGTGTAATCAAGTTGCGTTGGCAGTCACTTTCAGTGCATCCATATCCAAAATTTCGATTTCTCGGTTATCCACTTTGATTACACCCTGCTTTTGTAGACGACTGATCACGCGACTCACCGTTTCCACAGTCAACCCCATGTAGTTACCCATTTCCGCGCGAGACATACTCAAACGAAAACGGCTAGCTGACAAATTGCGATGGTGATGACGCGTGGAAATACTCAACAACAGTGAAGCGATGCGCTCCTCGGCAGAGTTTTTCCCCAACAGCGTGAACATCTGTTGATCGCGTGCAATTTCCTTGCCCATCATTTGGAAAAAGCGGCGCTGCAAAGCGGGCAGTTTTACGCTTAGTTCTTCTAAACGCGAAAAAGGAATTTCACAAACGGTTGAAGTTTCTAAAGCAACGGCTGAACTGCAATGTGAAAGATTACTGATACCATCCAAGCCCATAATTTCACCCGGCAAATAAAAACCGGTGACTTGTTCGGTGCCATCATCCGATGAAGCGTAAGCTTTAAAACTGCCGGAGCGCACAGCATACACAGCACTGAACGGTTCTGACTGATGAAAGAGATGCTCACCTTTCGCCAGTGGACGACCACGCTTCACAATTTCATCCAACTGATCAATTTCTGTCGCATTCAATGCGATTGGCAAACACAGCGTATTTAACCGGCAATCTCCACAATTGGTCAGTTTATTGTGATGACAACGTACGCTTTCCGCTTGCTGATGGGTAATGTTTTCTTGCATGGTCGCTCTCGCGTAATAATCGCATGCAATATCATAGCCAAATATGCCTATAGACTTCAGTGTTTTGTGCGCTGTGATGCGCATTTATGAAGCTATTATTTGGGTTTACAAGATCAATGGGCGCTGGTACATTGCCGCCCCCTGTCTGCGCAGCGAGACAGGTTTTGCAAGGGCATGTAGCTCAGTTGGTTAGAGCACCACCTTGACATGGTGGGGGTCGATGGTTCGAGTCCATTCATGCCCACCAATCTGCCAGAGCGCGCAGATTGGTGGCAGTCATCCTTTAAGAAATTTTACGCAACAAATCCGTTGCTACTTGCTTAAGTTCTGCGTCACCTTCGTCCAAGACTTCCTGCAACAAATCTCTCGCGCTTTCTGCGTCACTCATTTCCAAGTATTGCTTCGCCAGCTCTAACTTCGTGACGACAAAGTCTCTGTCTGTTGCATCCTGAAGCACATCGTCGGAAACAGGATTTGAATCCTCAGCCGCCACTTCTTCAGAAGACTCGTCGCGCAATGGCTCAGGAATTTCTCGAACCGTTGTTGTTGTGACCGAAGACTGTGCTTCTGTGTCCAAAAACAACTCTGGTTCAAAAACAAACGCTTTATCAATGGATAATTCTTCTGCGTCGATCTCAGGCGATGAGGCCTCCGTCAGTGATAAGTCGCTATCCAACAATGTATCGGAATCAATCAAAAGCTCTTCAATTTCAGGGCTGGCAGGCTCATCCACAGGTGTTACTGATGCAGGAGGAGCCTCCGTGTGGATATCAGCCAGTAGTAAATCTAACGCTTCATCCGTACTCAAAGGCTTTTCTTCAACGGCGAGTTCCGCCGCTGTCGATTGAACCTGCTCACTCTCAATTGGCGCTACTGCTGCATCACTCTCATCACTGACGGCTGCAGAAGGCTGCTCAGTGTGACTCACTACTGGAGTAGACGGCGAAACAGCTGTCTGCCGCTTGCGAATAAACCACAATGCAGCACCACCAACGAGCAACAGTGCGATGGTGACGAAAATGGAATTCGAACTACTGCCTGATGACTCTTGTTGCTGAGCTGGCTGGGCAGCAGGTTTAGGCGTCGTGGCAGCTGGAGTTTCTTGCTGTGACGGCTCAGCGGCTGCCTCCGGTGCAGGCGCGGCTTCTTCTGTAGATGGAGCAGCCTCTGCAGTTGGAGCGGGGGCTGGGGGCGTCTGAACCGCTTCCGAAGCTGGTGCAGGAGTCGGTTCTACCGTTGGCTCTGGAACGGGCGCTGGCTCTACTACCGCAGGAGCAACAGGCTGTGGCTGCTCCACAGTTTGAGCAGCTGCACTTGCTTGGTTTTGCTGCTCAGCACGCAAGGCCTGAATTTGTGTATCTTGCTGAATTAATTGCGCATTCGCCGCAGCGAGTTGTTGTTCCAAATCCGCTGCTTGTTTTTTTAACACCTCGTTCTCAGCCACAGCAAGATTGGCTTTCTCTTGTGCGCTGGATAATTCTGCCGTCAATGCCGCTTGTGCCGCAGCATCCGCCGCCGCTTGTTCCGCACTGATCGTTGGAGCTGGAGCTGGAGCTGGAGCTGGAGCTGGAGCTGGAGCTGGAGCTGGAGCTGGAGCTGGAGCTGGAGCTGGAGCTGGAGAAGATACTACTGGTGCTTGCTCTGCAGTCGGCTCACTTTTTTTTTCTATGGTGGCAGTTTTTTGTACTGCTGGGGCGCGCTTGAGTTGTACCGTACCGTAATGTTTTGGCTTGCGGATCGAGCTGTTCTGCGCCAAATCCAGCAGCAGCGTATATTCACGCAAAACACGCCCCGTTGGCGTTGTTAGCTCCACCAAAAAATTCAACGAAGGTTCACGCACAGGTTCAGCAGTTGTCACCAGTAAAGTAGGGTTCCCTGCCTCTGTCGTATCTAGCTGAAACACCAAATGACTTAAATGAGTGCTTCGCTCAACCATGGCTTTGTCAAAATCAGCCTGTGACGCAAGCTTTACAATGACTTCGTTCGGCGACACGTCATCCGCAGAAACCAGTTGGATTCTTGCCACCAACGGCTCATTTAGATTGGACTCCAGCGCGATTTTCCCCAAACCCAACGCATAAGCCTGCCCCGCCACAAGGCTACTCGCCAAGAACAAAGCCTTAATAATTCTATGATTCATCACCCACCAGCCCTCAATTGTTTGACGCATCTTCCTCGAAACAGGTTGAAGATACAGCCGATCCTTATTGTTTTTCAAGGGGTATTTTGCTATAGCAATCAAATTGTCGCAACCGCCTGTCAATGCCACTACAACCTCTGGGTTATCTTTATTAGATCAAAAAGAATAAAATGTGACGGGCATCACAGAAAATTCCATTTATTAATATAGTATCGGAGCTTCGGAAATCACCTATTAGCTCCGAAACGTATCTCACCTAAATGATGCGTTATCTATCCAGCTTAAAAAACAATGAGGAATTTATATGCGACCAAGCCTGAAAACACTGGCCACCATTACTTTAGGTGCTAGCGCCTTAATCTCTACTACAGCTTTTGCTGGGGCTTGCGGTTCTGGTGACCACGCAGATTCGTACAACTTCACACCAATAACCAACGGCACAAGGATCAATGTCTCGCTGAGAGGTTTTGGGGTAAACAGGCTTCCAAACAAGCTTATGACGGGCGTCTCCCAAAGCATGGAGCTGAAGCCTGATTGCACATTTACCAGTATTATCTCCGTTACCGCCCCTGTGTTAGGGCTGGATAACATGGCTGTCTTCACACTGAATGGCAGCTGGAGCTATCCAGGGGAAAGCAAGCTCATTTATTTCACGATTGACGGTGATATTTCTAAGGGCGCAGCAGCTGGCGGCACATGGGGAACTTTGTTTGACCCAGACCAAGCCACGGGTATTCCTCAGTTTTTCTCACTGTTGATTAACCCAGCCATCCCCGATCGACAAGACCCACTGGATCCAACAAAAGTGCGCGTAACTGAAAAAGTAGCCACCCCGTTAGTCGTTGTGTATCCCAGTGTTTCTTTACAAAAAGGCTACATTCAGCTGAGCAAAAATGGCACACAAGCCACCATTACTACGCTGATTGGCGGCAAATCAATCGCCACACCAGGGGCAAACGGTAGAGGCGTTGTTAGAGAAGCTGACTTCGCCTTCGGCGCCATTACCAAAGCAACCACTGCGTTCTAAATTAACTCTAATAATATCCTGACACCAAAAGCCACTCTTTTAAGGGTGGCTTTTTTATTTGCCGATAAACAACAAGAAGCACAAAAAATAACAGTCTTTACCGAAAGAAATCATTAAGTTCTTTTTTTCCTTGATTTCGTTGTTATACATCCACTCATAATATTCCGCTGATAGCCGCTCAAACTGCTCTGCATATGGCAAACCCGCTGCGCGAATTCTGCTCGCATACTGCACCGGCGTTTCCATTGCCAAGCGAGCAACACCTTTTCGCGCATAAGCATCACACAACCGACGATAATGCCTCGTTGCTGGGTGTTCCTTATTACTGCGCTGTTCGCGCCAATACAAAAAAATACAAACACCAACAAACATTAACCCGACACCCACCACGCTCCATACGGCGACCCGCAATGGAGACAGCAAACCCATTTTTTTCAAGAATGCTGATTGCCGTTCATTGTCATAACCCAAAACCCAACGAGACCAAACATAATCCAAGCGATCCATTTCTAAACGCAAACGATTTAGCAAAGAGAATTGGCGCGAGCCAAAAACATTTTCACCGCCTGCAAATAAAGGATTTGACGCATAAGCCCCTTCAAACCCTAAATCAATTCGCTCTGGTGCCACAGCAGCCGTAGGGTCAATGCGCCGCCAGCCACTACTGGGTAACCACACTTCTGCCCACGCATGCGCGTCATACTGCCGCACGACAACAAAGCCATTTTTGCTATCAATCTCCCCCCCCATATAGCCCATAGCCACGCGAGCTGGGATACCAGCTGCCCGCATCAAAAATACAAAACTTCCAGCAAAATGTTCACAAAAACCACTGCGTGTATTGAATAAAAAATCATCCACGCGATCATCTTTCAATATTGGTGGTTGCAATGTGTAGTGAAAAGAAGCGTGATAGAAATCCAACGCATTTTTAATAACAGCAGCATCAGATGTCACCCCCTGTCGCCATTGTGATGCCAATTTTCTAGCCGCTTCATTACCCGTGCTAGGTAAAGACAAATACTGGTCGCGTTCGGCAGCACTTAATGACACAAGGCGTTCTGAAAATAAAAGGCGAGCCTCATACATGCGACGCTCACGAACATTATCGACATAGCGAATAATGCCGTCTGGCTTTATTTTCATTCGCCCATCACCAATTGCACTGGGTTTTAACAAATACACCCACGGTTGGCCTGAAGGTTCTAACACCACTTGGTAAGGAAAACTTTTTTGTGCTTTCTGGTCTGTAATATTAGGTATTGAAGTAGTGCAGTGTTTGCAGCTTTCTGACCACTGCTCGCCATCAAAATGATCCAAAAATAATCCATACCAATACAGTGATTTCCGTTCTGGAACCTCATGGGGAAAAGAGGCGCGAAACGCAATATCTGACGACTTCGCCAATGACGCCACATCGCCGAAACGCATGCTATCGCTCATACCTGTTTTTGCTTGCTGCGTTTTAAGTGGCATAGACCATAGCGGTGGCAAGCGCGGCATCACAACAAATAAAAACAACATCACAGGCAGCGCCATTAAAAATAGCCATACGCCACGCCGCAAGGGATGCCAAACATCTCGCTGCAATACAACTGCATCACTTTGTACCGCCACCAATGACGCTAGAACCAAGGCCACCGCCCAAAAAACCAATACGGCATATCCAACAGATTGCGAGAATAAAAAAGCAGTCATCAAGACAAATACCGCAAGGTAAAGCAAAAATTGTGCGTCTTTATTTTGATAAATCTCCAATAGCTTTAGTGAAAAGCCCAATAGCAACAAAGCGACAAATATATCGACAGAAAGTACAAAGCCAAACTGTGCCAATAATGCTGCACCAGATAACACAACCAAAACCACACGCAACCATGCAGCTGGGAACGATGTTCTACCTGAAAAAATAAACAGTCGCCACACCAAGCAAACAGCTGCAACCAATAACAACCACCAAGGCAAATATATCGACAACAATGCATTACACAGCGAAAAACTGGCTAACAGATATAACAGTGCAGGGCGTGATAATTGCTGCGCAACCATAACTAGACCTCGAACAACGCCAATGCAGTTAGCACGGTACGCCAGTGCTTCTCACCGCTAGCCACTGGAATATCTGGCCTATTCGGTAGCGACAAACCAAAAGCACGACCTTGCTCATACAAAAAACAGGCGCAATAACATAATTTCGACAAACGCAGTTCGAGATCGGGATCATTCATTACTGAAAAATCCAATATCACTTCACCACCTCGTTCTTCACTGTACTCGCGCACATACAGGCCGCGCCCTGCCGCATACTGCTTCCACGCGATACGCGAATTAGGTTCACCTACCGCATAAGGCTTTAGCGAAAAATATTCATCACCGCCAATCACTTGCTCTATTGCAGCCTCCTTGGTATTGCCACCGCGACAACACAAACGATAATCCGCTTCAACAGGTTTTGGATAAACCAACACACTGACACCAAAATCCAGCCAACTCCAACAACGCACAACACCTAGTGGATAAACTGACTGCAAATGCAAACGCCCCAACTGCATAGTGCCGCGCGCAGCAGTGGCGTGTGTCAGCGTAATGAAGCTTGGCTCTTCAGGAAAAATCGTTACAGAGACTATCGGCTGCTGCGGCCAATGCAGCTCTATTTTCTGTCGCAAAGAAATGGCATGTAGAGAGAATCGCGTATGTATCGCTTCACCTGAAAATACAGGCTCAGCGCCGACAAAGCGCAACTGCACACCATTCAAATGAGAAAAAGTTTGTAAAATTGCCACAAATAAAACAGCTAATATCAAAAAACTCAAAGCAAAAATTAAGTTATTTTGATAATTGGTTGCCCCAATCCATAACAGTGCATCTAATAGTAAAAAATAAAAACCGTGGCGAGAAAGAAAAATAAACAGGTTGCGTTGGCTGAGTTGAACACTAGCGCTGCGCGGAATTCTGCGATCTAGCCACTGTTGATAGCGCTGTCGCCAAGAGTCAGGAAGCACCTTCAACCAGCGTGACATGCATCACCCCAATACATCCACGCTGTCCAATACCAGCTTCGCTGGATCAGATTGTTGACTGTCGCGCATCTGATAACGCAAGCGATGTGAAACAACAGCAGAAAATATCGATTGAATATCTTCTGGCACTACAAATTGTCGATGCTGCAACAACGCCCAAGCGCGTGCCGCTTGCATCAAACCCAAGGCAGCACGCGGTGAAAGTCCCCACTGAAAATTGCCAGAATAGCGGGTACGATCAATCAATCGCTGCGCGTAATCCAACACACTTGCTGAAGCCTGTACGGCGTCCACTTGGCTTTGCAATGTCATCCAAGTTTCTACAGAAACTAACGGCTTAATAGTAGACAATACAGCTCTGGGGTTGCGTCCTTCTAACAAAGCACGCTCTACAGTGTGCGCAGGAAACCCCAAAGAAATTTGCATTAAAAAACGATCTAGCTGTGATTCAGGTAGAGGGTAAGTGCCTGATTGATGCAGAGGATTTTGCGTGGCGATAACAAAAAAAGGTTCAGGCAGCGCTGTGCTTTGTCCATCTATCGACACCTGTTTTTCTTCCATCGCTTCTAGCAACGCGCTTTGTGTTTTAGGTGAGCTGCGATTAATTTCATCCGCCAATAAAAGCTGCGTAAATATCGGCCCTTGATGCAAAACAAATTGTCTTTTTTCCGCATCAAAAATATTGGTACCGAGAATATCGGCCGGCAACATATCGCTAGTAAATTGCACACGGCGATAACTAAAACCCAACACCGCCGCCAAGGCGTGCGCCAGCGTGGTTTTACCCATGCCGGGTAAATCTTCGATCAATAAATGCCCTTTCGCCAACATACAAGCAAGCGCTAAGCGAATTTTTTCTTCCTTGCCTAGCAGCACTTGTCCAACAGCAGCGATAATGTTGTCTAGCTGTTTGTTAACCTCTGACACAAATCACCTCAACACTGTAGCGACCTATTGACTGACATTACAGCGCATCAAGCCCACGCTGCATATCTGCTTCAATATCACTCAGCGACTCCAAACCGACAGAAACGCGAATCAAATTATCTTTAATGCCCGCTTGCGCTCGATCTTCTGGCGTCAAGCGGCCGTGTGTAGTCGTAGCGGGATGCACGATGGTGGTTTTGGCGTCACCCAAGTTTGCAGTGTGCGATACCATTTTTGTGGCATTGATAAAACGCCATGCAGCAGCACGATCGCCTTTTACTTCAAACGACATCACACCGCCAAAGCCTCCTAGCTGTTGTTTTGCTGCCAACGCGTGCTGTGGATGCGACAACAAACCACAATAATGCACGGCATCAATTTGTGGTTGTTTTTCTAACCACTGTGCTAGAGCCATTGCATTACGGCAATGTTCACGCATACGCAGAGCTAATGTTTCTAAACCTTTCAACATTACCCACGCGTTAAATGCGCTGAGTGTTGGGCCTGTTGTGCGTAAAAAGATCGCCACATCATTGAGATATTTTTTATCGCCCACTACCGCGCCACCCAAACAGCGCCCTTGGCCGTCGATATATTTGGTCGCGGAATGCACAACGATATCGGCACCCAAGGCCAAAGGTTTTTGTAACGCCGGTGAGCAAAAACAGTTATCGACGACTAGCACGGCATCGGCTGCATGCGCGATTTTTGCAATAGCCGCTATATCAGAGACTTCATTCAATGGATTGGATGGCGTTTCCAAAAAAAATAGTTTGGTGTTTTTTTGAACTGCCGCTTGCCACGCCGACAAATCAATCAAAGTAACAAAACTAACTTCAACACCAAACTTTTGCAGATAGCGTGTAAACAATGCCGTGGTTGTACCAAACACGCTACGCGAACACACCACATGATCACCTCTTTTTAATAGCGCCATACAGGTGGCGAGAATCGCTGCCATACCCGATGCCGTCGCCACTGCCGCTTCACCACCTTCTAAAGCAGCCAAACGATTTTCAAAAATAGCCACAGTGGGATTTGTGTAGCGCGAGTAGACCAAACCATGATCTGTACCAGCAAAACGCGCAGCAGCTTGCTCCGCTGAATCAAAAATATAACTGGATGTTAAAAACAGCGGCTCACTGTGCTCACCCCAATGCGTAGATTCAAAACCAGCGCGCACGCCCAGCGTTTCAAAAGACCATTCATCGTTTTGCCATTTTTTATCAGTCATCACTTTTTCTCCAACCAAAATGTAGGGCTATAACCATTCACAGGGAAACGCACAGGGCCATCAGGAAAATTAATTTTTGTCACTGTATACGGTATTTCTGAAAATTGCAGACCCAAGTCGCGCAGCTCTTTTTCACGATCTAAAACAATAACACTGTAATAACCGCCGAGAATTTTATTTCGCGCATCCGTTCGTAATTTTTCAGCCAATTCAGGACTGCTGCCAGTCATCACATCGGTCACTTGTGTGTTGTGTGCGCAAAAACTTTTCCCTGCCATCCAAGTCAAATAGCCGTGAGATGTCACACAAACAGGCCCATCTACAGTATGCAATTTATCCAAGACAAATTTTACTGCCGCTGTGTCGCGCACTGTTGGAATTTGTGTTGCAGGGTTGTAGCGATAACGCCAAAGATCCAAAGATAGAAAAGCTACTAGCAATACAGCGCCAATACCAGCAGAAACTTTTGCTGTGCGTGATGGACTCACTTCAACGCGCGCGAGTAACAAAGAAAGCGATGATGCCGCTACAATCGCCAAGCAAATATACATCGGCATCAATACATTAAAAAAAGCACCGGCATAAGCGCGCGACAAACCGGATGTAAAAATAAAACCGATAACTAACGCATACCAGCCGATTCGATCGCGTGCATTTTTGCCAATCAGTATAAAAAATGGCACTAGCATAAGCAGGAAAGAAGGCACAGCCCACAGCACAATTTCAGCAAAGCGCCGCCAACCAAATAAAGTGACACCGTGTGTACTCGCCATCTGCAAGGTATAAAACCAAAACTTGCCACCGGTGCCTACCACCAATACCAAGAGCAAAGGCAAGCCGACAACTGCACTGCACAACAAGTATTGCCACAATGCGCGCCACCCCATCCAACACAGAATAGCAACCATCACAAAAGGCAGTAAAAAAACGAAGCCTGTTTAGTAAAGAATGCCAACACACTGACGAAGGCGCATAAAAAAGCTCCGCCCAACGATGGTTTATCTCGCCAACACAACAAACACCACCACGCCAGCAACAGCCACATCACCCACAGCGTATCAACACGCGCCAGATCAAACCAAAAGCTGGAGTGGCGATACATCACCGCACAAAATAATACTGCCAGCAATGCAAATAAGCGTGATGCAGTAATTCGTAATGTAATGACATAAGACAGAAAAAATATTCCTGCCAGCGCAACAACAGAGACAAAACGCAAGGCAAAAAAACCTTCACCAAAAACCGCTACCGACATCGCTGAAAACGCGTAGTACAGCGGCATATACAAGGCGGGAATAAAATCGAGTGACAAATCGCCGTAAAGCGGCTGATGATGCACCACGCGCAGTACTTGATGCAGCACACCTCCCTCCATCCACTCCAATTCAAAGGGATAAGCAATACGCTGCGTAATAATCTGTACTAAATGAAGAAAAAATTCACCGCCCAACAGTAATAGCGGCAAACACAACAAAATACGCCAATGGGATTTAGTCATTAGCGCCATTCCTGTAACAGCTCAACGCGCGTTGTGTATACCAACCACGCTGCCATTGACATCTCCACCTACCCCTTTGTTTTTTGCTGCGTCATTGCGGTGCGCATCCAAGCGATCCAAATAAATCTGATCGACATCGCCAGTAATATACTCACCTGTAAAAACGGAGCATTCGAAGTTCTCAAGATGCGTGTACTCACCACAGCTTTCGATCAAATCATCCAAGTCTTGATACACCAACCAATCTGCACCAATTTGTTTGCATACATCTTCTTCCGTGCGATTGTGGGCAATAAATTCGGAGGCTGACGGCATATCAATACCATAAACATTGGGATATTTCACCGCAGGCGCGGCGGAAGCAAAATAGACTTTATTAGCACCGGCATCACGCGCCATCTGTACAATCTGCTCGCAAGTTGTGCCACGCACAATGGAATCATCAACCAGCAACACATTTTTTCCGCGAAACTCTAAATCAATGGCATTCAATTTTTGGCGCACCGATTTTTTGCGCTGCTTCTGCCCAGGCATGATAAAAGTTCTGCCGATATAGCGATTCTTCATCAAGCCTTCGCGAAACTTCACGCCAAGGTTGTGTGCCAATATCTGCCCAGCCACACGGCTGGTATCCGGTACAGGAATCACCACATCGATATCATGCTGTGGATACAAACGCTGAATTTTCTCTGCCAATTTCTCTCCCATACGCAAACGCGCTTTGTACACAGAAATGCCATCCATGATGGAATCTGGCCGTGCAAAATAAACATACTCAAATATGCACGGGCGCAGTTGCGGATTTTCTGCACAAATTTTGGAATGGAAAGTGCCGTCACTCTTAATATAAATCGCCTCGCCAGGTGCGACATCGCGAATCAACTGAAAGCCGAGTACATCCAACGCTACGCTTTCTGAAGCGATCATGTATTCCGTGCCGTTTTCACCTTCACGACTACCAAATACCAACGGACGAATACCCAATGGATCGCGAAACGCCACAATGCCGTAATCGGCAATCATGGCTGTTACTGCATAACCACCGCGACAACGCTGATTCACTGACGCTACTGCAGCAAAAATATCGTCCGCCTTGGGTACAAGGTGTCCACGATTTTGCAATTCCAGCGCAAAAACATTGAGAAGCACTTCTGAATCGGATTCCGTATTGATGTGCCGCAAACCAGTGCGGAACAACTCATCCATCAACTCTTGTGTATTGGTGAGATTGCCGTTGTGCGCTAATGAAATACCGTAAGGTGAATTCACATAAAATGGCTGTGCCAATGATGCACTAGAGCTACCCGCAGTGGGGTAGCGCGCGTGCGCAATACCCATATTGCCCAGCAAACTTTGCATGTGCTCTTCTTTGAACACATCGCGCACCATGCCGTTACCTTTTTTCTGAAACACGCGGCCGTTGTGACAAGTCGCAATACCTGCAGCGTCTTGCCCGCGATGCTGCAACATCGTCAGCGCGTCATATAAAGAAACACTAACGCTGCTAGTACCCACCATTCCGACTATGCCGCACATGTACTAAACCTCTATTGCTTGGGTGTTATCTGTTCGATGACTTGGTTTTTTCGAGATAGCTGATCTTTACCCCAACCCGTGAGCATTGACGACATCTCACGAGACCAGTTTTCTAAAACTAAAACACGAGGAATTAAAACAGACTGCTTCCACCACATATCTTGTTGCACAGGCAAAATTTTTGGTAAGAAAATTAAAATCAGCAGCACGATTAACACACCACGACACAAGCCAAACATACTGCCTAGCAAACGATCAACGGCAGAAAGCCCTGTCATTTTGACCAACTGCCCAATGATGTAACCCACCAAGCTGCCGACAATGAGTGTTAGCACAAAAAGCAAAGCGAATGCTGCTGCGTATTGCAGTGATGGTACTTGTATTGTATTTGCTAATAATGGCGCCAATCTCTCACTGAAGAAAAAAGCAACAACAAAAGCAGCCACCCAAACCAACAATGACAAAGCTTCGCGCACAAAACCACGCGATAAGCTAATCAATATCGACAAAACCACAACGACAACAACAGCCCAATCTGCACCATTGAACCCTGTTTGCGACAAAAATTCGTTCAACTACACTCTCCCGTTTTACGGCGCAAAAGGTTTAACGATTGTTTGTAATTTTTGCTCGCGATCAATTTGCTGTTTGATTTTTACTGCTTGTGCTTTATCCAGCTTTGGCCCGACATAAACGCGTGTGGTTTTTTTGCCCGCCGCATCCGCTGTTGTGCGTTTAAACACTGTATGGCCGCGCAATTTCAAATCCGCCATCAGCGTTTCCACTTTGTTTTGATCCGACAACGCAGCTACCTGTACCACCCATCCTTCTGGCGTGCCATTGGCATTGAGTTTGCCACCGGGCGCTGGCGGAACAGCTGGAATGGGCTTGCCCGTGGCAACTACAGGTGCAACGGCGGGTGCGACTTCTTTGGTCACTGTTGCTGGCGCAGTGGGCGGAAGCTCAACAGCGGCCTCTGCTTTTTCTTCGCCATCCTTCGCCATGGAATACATATCAGCGACAGGCGTCGGTTCTTCAGTGGGGCGATCCGGCGGCAGCGCCACCGGCTGGCGGGCTCGGTCACCACAGGAGGATATACGGGTGCAGGAGGAATGATTTCAGGCACTTGCACACTAGGTGCGCG
Source organism: Pseudomonadales bacterium (assembly GCA_041395665.1). NCBI lineage: Bacteria > Pseudomonadati > Pseudomonadota > Gammaproteobacteria > Pseudomonadales > Pseudomonadales bacterium. Next base: position 199,180 of record JAWLAB010000004.1, on the reverse strand, counting down.
TTCGGCATCAAAAATAACGGGTAGCGTGACGGCGGCGATGGCAGCTAACACCATTGCTCCTACCAGACGCTGTTTGACTGCTTGTTCCAAAACGCCCCCAGATCTACCGCTCAAAAAAGAGGTGCTAATTCTAGCCGTTTCAACTCGCGCTGACGATTGAACGCAACTCGGTATCCGTGGTGATGGATGCAACCACTGGCAGCAAATCAGCAAAGCGATCTAAGCAAGCCCGCGGTTCGAAACGCCGCATTTGCTCGATGCTGTGCGCGCCGTAGCTCACCGCCACACGCGGCACACCCGCTGCCTGCGCCATTTCCATGTCGTAACTGGAATCGCCAACCATTAAAGCCTGCGATGGATCGCAAACAAAAAACTCCAACAACTCATGCAACATTTGTGGATGCGGTTTGGAGCGCGTTTCATCCGCACAGCGCGTAGCGTGAAAAAATTTCTGCATACCCATTTGCTCTAACACGCGATCCAAGCCACGGCGCGCTTTGCCTGTCGCAACAGCCATGGTGTAGCCCGCATCGCGCAAGGTGTGCAGCGTTTCGGCCACGCCAGTAAATAAAGGGGATGGCGTTTGATCAACACCGATGTAATGCCCCACATATTGCTGACGAATTTCTTCACACTTTTCTGGCGTTGCTTGCGGATACAACACCGCAATCGCTTGCGGCAAACTCAAACCGATAATTTGACGAATCGGCTCATCTTCCAGCGGTTCAACACCTGATTTTTCTGCCGCACACTGCATACAGCTCACAATTTTGGCAGCGGAATCAATCAGCGTGCCATCCCAGTCAAAAATCAACAACATTAGATTTTCTTCTCCAGTTTCTGTAGAGGTATTGCAATATCTTCCGGCAACGGCGCTTCAATGTGTACTTTGTCACCACTCACCGGATGCTTAAAAACCAACGAAGCCGCGTGCAAACACAAGCGCTTAAAACCTAGCACTTTTGCTTCGGCATTTTTAGTTTCATCGCTGTATTTTTCATCGCCGACTAAAGAGTGCCCTGCGTGTTTGGCATGCACACGAATTTGATGTGTACGACCGGTATAGGGTTTTACTTCCAACAAAGTGTAGCGATCAAACGCTTGTTTAATCGTGAAGCCAGTGTGCGCAGATTTCCCTGTATCACTCACGCGCACCATGCTCGCCAATTCATTTTTCAGCAGCGGCGCTTTGACATCTTTGATACGCGCAGGCCAAAGACCAAACACCAAAGCAAGATAGCGTTTATCAACGCGCCCTTCGCGTAAATCATCGTGCAGTGCCGTCAATGCAGTGCGTTTTTTAGCGATCAAAATACAACCAGAAGTATCGCGATCTAAACGATGCACCAACTCCAACATTTTTTCTTGCGGACGCATTTGGCGCAGCGCCTCGATCAACCCCAAACGAATACCACTGCCACCATGCACCGCCAAACCGGCGGGCTTGTTGATCGCAAGAATATATTTATCTTCAAATAAAATACGGCTTTCCAACACTTCCAACAAATTGTCGCTGGCTTTGGCGGGCGCATCCGGCTCTGACAAATGCAGCGGCGGAATACGCACCACATCACCCACCGTTAATTTGTGTTCTGGCTTGGCGCGACCTTTGTTCACACGCACTTCGCCTTTGCGCAGGATGCGATACACCAGCGTGCGCGGCACGCCTTTCAGCTGCCCGAGCAAAAAATTGTCGATGCGCTGACCGTCGTGATTTTCATCGACGGTAACAAAGCGCGCTGGTGTTTTTGATGTAGCTGGAGCAGCAATATCCACGATGTCACCAGTCACACTTGGCGTTATAAAAATTTGGGTGAGCAACCACTTGACTACTCACCCAAACCTCAAACATTTAAGCTAATTTATACAGTAATAAATTACTGTGGCGGAACAGAAAAACCGCCCCATACAGGCACATGGTTCGCATCAAAATAAGTAGACAGAGAGCTGTGCAAGCCTTCCTGTGTCCACTTGCCGCCTTGTGGGTTGTCGTAATGCGTATCGATAGTAGGACGCTGCACGATAGTTACACGCGGCCCCCACACAATAAATACTTCACCTGAAATATGACCGGCATTCGGTGACGCCAAATAAGAAACCAGTGGCGCAACATTCGCAGGATCAAACACATCAAAACCGTCTTGTGGTTTGGCAAACATCGCAGCGGTTGCACCCTGATCGGTCATCGCAGTGCGCGCGCGCGGCATGATGACATTGCAAGTGATGCCGTATTTGATCATCAACTGTGCAGCACCCATAGTCATAGCAGTGATGCCGGCTTTTGCTGCTGCGTAGTTAGGCTGACCAGCAGAACCAAACAACATCGCTTCCGAAGAAGTGCTGATTAAACGACCGTAGTGCGAGCCGGTTGCTTTAGCTTTTTCACGCCAGTAAGCGGTGGCGTTGCGCATATTCACGAAGTGACCGCGCAAGTGCACACGCACCACAGAATCAAACTCTTCGTCGCTCATACCGAAAATAGTTTTATCGCGGCAGAAACCGGCGTTGTTCACCATGATGTTCATGTCGCCGTAAGTTTCCAGCGTGGTTTTCATCAAGTTTTGCGCGTCGTTGCTGTCGGCGCAATCACCGAACACAGCAATCGCTTCACCGCCGAAACCTTTGATAATTTCTACCGCTTCCATCGCCGCTTCTTGCGCAGCAGGAATACCGATATCGTTGATCACAACGCGTGCACCGTTGCGCGCCAATTCAATCGCTTCTTCGCGACCTAAACCGCGACCTGCGCCGGTGACGATTGCCACTTTACCGTTCAATACAGACATGTTTTTCTCCTATCAAAAAATCTGAAATAAAAAATTAAATGCGTTCGATGATGGTGCCCGTGCCAATCGACGCACCACAGCACATGGTGATCAACGCGGTGGTTTTATCTGCGCGCTCCAATTCGTGCAGCGCGGTACAAATCAAACGCGCACCGGTAGAACCCACAGGGTGACCCAGAGCAATCGCACCGCCGTTGACATTCACTTTGCTCATATCGGCGTTGAACACACGCTGCCAGCTCAACACCACCGCAGCAAACGCTTCGTTGATTTCTACTAAATCAATATCGTTCAAATTCATGCCGGTTTTCTTGAACAACAATTCAGTGGCATTCACAGGACCATCCAACAAATAGTAAGGATCTGTACCTGCAACTACGCCTGTGATGATGCGCGCGCGCGGCTTCAAACCACGACGCAGTGCTTCTTCTTTGCTCATCCACAATACAGCAGCAGAGCCGTCAGAAATTTGTGAAGAGTTACCTGCGGTGTGAATGCCGCCTTCCGCAACAGTGCGTAAGCTCGCCAAACCTTCCATAGTTGTTTCGCGTAAGCCTTGATCGCGCGTCACCAATTTTGTTTGACCATTCGGCTTGCCGTCTTCACCAAAAGCAGGTGCTTCGACTTTCAACACTTCGCGATCAAAACGACCTTCCGCCCACGCTTGTTGTGCTTTTTTCTGTGAGATGAAACCGAGTTCATCCACATCTTGACGCGTGATGCCACGCAACTTGGCGATGCGTTCTGCAGAAGCAAATTGATCAGGCGTTGAATCCCAAGGCCAGCTCTGCGGTTGGAAAAAGCCAGGGCCGTTGTAAACATTGGAGCCCATCGGCACACGGCTCATCGCTTCCACGCCGCAAGCGATGCCGATATTGATTTGACCGGATTGAATCAAGGAGGAAACGATGTGGTTGGCCGCTTGCGCAGAACCGCACTGCGTATCCACCGAGCAAGCGCCCGCCGTGTAGTCTTTGCCAATCGACAACCACGCATTGCGCGTGACATTGCCAGACTGCTCGCCCGCTTGCGTGACGCAACCGCCGTACAGTTGATCGACATCTTTCATGTCCACGCCCGCTTTATCCAGCACGCCTTTCATCGACAGCGCCAACATTTCAGTGGCGTGAAAACCGTGCAAATCGCCGACGATGGCTTTGCCGCGCGCGATTGGTGTGCGCACCGCTTCAACAATGACTGCTTCTCTCATGGTCATACAATGGTTCCTCAGGTTAGGTAAGTGGTGGAAAGCGTTGGCTATACAGAACAGAAGGTGCTGGCTAACATAGCGCCCGCTTTGCCTACTGCCCACAAAAACAGGCGCATATTGTAGGCGTTGACCCTTCCCCCTTCCAGCTCAGGAGAATACTTATGAAGCAATTTAAGTTTGACGATATCGACGGTCTACAGAGCCTTGTGTCTAGCGAATTCGGCGCATGGTCTAACGAAGTGGAAGTGACGCAAGACATGATCAACCAATTCGCCGCACTGACCGGCGATGACTACTGGCTGCACACCGATCCAGAGCGTTGCAAAAAAGAAAGCCCGTTCGGCACCACTATCGTTCACGGCTTTCTCACCCTCGTGCTGCTGCCGAAAATGCAAACTCCGCCAAGCTGGGAAGTTACAGGCTTCAACCACATGATGAACTACGGCTCTAACAAATTGCGCTTCACTGGCGCTGTGACAGCTGGCAGCAAAATTCACACGCGCTCACGCGTGGCATCGGTAGAAAAAACGCCAAAAGGCCAAACTTGCGTGACCATGGAAAACCACATCCATGTCGTCGGCCAAGAACGCCCTGCGGTGATCTATGAATTGATGTTCATGTACATGTAACACCCTGCCAATCCGCGCTGTGAGCCGTCATACTGTCACGACTTTCAGCGCGGATTTTCTTCGATGAACTACCTACTTCCTCTCTCTATCATCGCCATCGGTGCGATGCTATTGCTCGGCAATCTCGGCATTCTTTCTATTCGAGACATCTGGCATTTTTTAATGACTTGGTGGCCTGCGCTGATTATTTTGTGGGGTTTGCAAATGTTAGTGAGCAGCTTGGATAAGCATCGCGCATCAAAAAATAAAACACCTCCAGCTACTGAAAATTAAACAATGCGCATGGATGCTCGCCATCGGTTTAACACGCCATTATTTTGGTGGATGCTGATTGCGGTTCCTACACTGATTCATTTTTTCTTGCTGTATCGCTACGCCGCCAATGCACCACGCCTCGATGACTTTTCCGAAGTTCTCACTTTTCTTCCCAACTTTTACGATACAGCGCAGTGGCACGAAAAAATACGCAGCTTTTTTTCTGTCTACCAAGACCATCGCTACGGCGTCACTCATGCGCTCAATCTATTAACAGACGGCATTAATTTTCGCACTTACACTTTGTGGGGAAATCTACTGCTGCCTGCTTATGTGTACTTATTCTGGCGCGCACTCAGCAAGCATCCGCTAAAAAAAGAAATAACCATCTTTGCAGCATTTTTATTTTTTAACTTGCAAACATGGTACGGCTCTTATTGGGCCAGCATTTTACTGACCTCGCTCGGCTCTCTGCCTATTGCTCTAGGTACTTTTCTTCTTATTTGCTCACCCAACCCTCGATTGATACCTTGCGCTGTATTTTGTGCCATCTGCTTAACCTACACATTAGGTAACGGCGTATTGGTATGGCCATTGGCTGTGATGTATTCGCTACTCGACAATAGAAATAAACAACAAACTTTGTGGGATAAACGCACGCTTACTTGGTTAGTCGCTGGCATTATTATTCTGACTACCTATTTTTATGACTTCCATTTTTTCAACAAAGAAGGCCATGGCGGCACAACGAGTGCTATCGATTTTCTTTGGCAGGCATTCAGTAATACCCCTCGCATAGCCATCGGTTTTTTTAGTTTGGCTGGCAGCCACTTGCTGTATTACAGCGGTCAGACGGATTGGAGAATTGTGGTAGCTGCCACTATCGGCGCACTCGAAACACTCGCACTCTTATGGCTGATTTGGAAAGGCGCGTTGCGCACACACCCTGCGTTACTGCTCTTACTTGCCTTTGCCTTTTTGACCATGCTCAGCATCGCTGTTGCGCGTGCCGCCACGATCAATTTAGGCCAAGCCCTACAAGGACACTACAAACTCTACACAGCGACATATTTACTCTTACTCATTGTCGCCGTATTGGATTGGGTGCAGGAAAATAAATCCAGTCGCACGCAACAAAGCTGCACACTTTTCTTCTGTTGCGTAGCCCTACTGTATATAGCATCACTTTTTTTGTTTATACCCACAGTAAAGCAATATCACGGTCAGCTTGCGGAAGACACCGAGCAGTGGCTATACAGCAATACACTGCAGCGCGGCGAAACGAAACTTTTTGTTAAACAACCCAACAAAAAATTACTGCGTGCCGTGAAAGGAAATTTTTACAACCCATGGACATTGCTTTCTGATCAAGAAATTCCTACAGACATTATTTACAGCGCCACATGCCCTCAACCTGCAACACAAATTACCGCAAAACTACAAAGCCAAGCACGCGCGCTGGCAGTGCATATTGATACGGAGCTAACACCAGTAGCAACACAAAAAATGTGTTTACAGAGCACGAAACAAGCAATCTTTTTTACGCTACCCGAGAAAGCAACAACACTCTGGGTGCCACGCAACCCTGAAATCGAAGAAGACTCAGGGCCTTGGGCTTTATACGCGCTGCCTTAAAAGTTATGCCGTATTAAGTTTGATCAGGCGGCAGGTGTACGCGCATGCCTTCCATTTCATAAGTCACGATTACTTGGCAACCTAAACGGCTGTTGGCTTGATAGTGTTGTGACGCTTCCACCAATTTTTTCTCGCCTTCTGAGATGGGATTCACTTTCGCTTCCCACTCTGGCTCGATATAAACATGGCAAGTACAGCACGAGCAAATACCGCCGCACATGCCTTCAATGCCCGGCAATAAATTGATGGTAGAGCCTTCCATCAAGCTCATATTTTCTTCGACATCGACAGTATGTTCTTTGCCGCTAAACTCGACATAAGTAATATTGGGCATGATGCGACCTCTTAAAAATTAAAAAAAACAAAATTGATAACAATAGAAATTAAAACAAGGGTTTTTCAGACACTTTGCAGGGTTTCACTTCCATGAATTCCACTGCCACGCCTTTGGGATAGGCAAAACAAGAAGCGATGGCGCCGCCAATCACTTCCGATTTCATATAACCGTCAAAGTTTTTACCTTTTTTCTGCCAATCGTGCAGCGCGGCAGATAATTTTTGCTGATCCCAACCTAAACCAAATTCCGTAAACACTGCGCCGGGGCTGAATACCGTGACGCCGATGCGATCTTCTTTCACTTCATCGCGCAGCTCTTTGGAAAAACGATCCACTGCTGCTTTGGTAGCGGCATAAACAGAGAGATGGGAAATTTCATTGTCGTGACGCACGGTGGCCGACGACAAGTTCACAATCAAGCCTCCGCCGTTTTGGCGCAACAATGGAATCGCCACTTGCGAACAAAAAATAGTGCCCAGCACATTGGTATTGATCTGCGCGACGATATCCGCCTCTTCCATTTTTTCAATGGGATCTGGACGCGCAATACCGGCGTTGTTGACGATGCCATCTAACTTGCCGAAGTGTGTATGCAAAGCAGCAAAAGCATTCACCACTTCCGCTTTTTTTGCCACATCACAGACAAAACCCGCCGCAGAATCAGCACCTAACTCGGCAACGGCTTTGTCTAATATTTCTTGACGACGACCGAGCAGCGCAACTTTTGCGCCCAGCTTCACTAATGCTTGCGCTGTCGCTAAACCCAGCCCTGCACCGCCACCGGTAATGGCTATAACCTTTTCTTTAATTAACTCTGGATTCATCCTGGGATCGCCACTGTTTTAATTTGCAAATATTCTTCGAAGCCTTCACGCCCCATTTCACGCCCTACACCGCTTTGTTTATAGCCGCCAAAAGGCGCATCTGCCGCAAAAAATGCCGCGCCGTTAACATTCATAGTGCCGGTGCGAATTTGTCGCGCCACACGCAATGCGCGCTCTTGATCTTTAGAAAAAATTGCGCCAGATAAACCATAAATGGAATCGTTGGCGATACGAATGGCGTCTTCTTCCGTGTCATACGGAATGATGCACAACACGGGGCCAAAAATTTCTTCTTGCGCGATAGCCATGTCATTGCTGACATCCGCAAAAATCGTCGGCGCGACATAACAACCGTTTTCCAAACCTGCCGGCACCACACCGCCGCATACCAAGCGCGCGCCTTCGGCTACACCTTTTTCGATGTATTGCAACACACGCAGCTGTTGCCGTTTATTCACCAAGGGTCCCATGAATTGCTCACGCGATAATGGATCACCCAACTTCACGCTTTCAAAAGTATTTTTTGCCACTTCAACAATTTTTTCGTAATGCGAACGCGGCGCCAACAAACGCGTGGCTAAAGCACAACCTTGACCGGCATTAAAACAAACACTAATGCACATAAATGCCGCGAAGTTGATATCGGCATCGTCCAAAATAATGTGCGCAGATTTTCCACCCAATTCCAAAAACACTTTTTTAACTGTATCAGCACCGCGTTTCATGATGTGTTTGCCGATGCCCGTTGAGCCGGTAAACGACACCACATCCACACGCGGATCGCCCGTCAACATATCGCCCAACACAGTGGGATCTTCCGAAGTCACTACATTGAAAACGCCCGCAGGTATGTCCGTGTGTTCGGCAATCATTTTGCCGATAAAAGTCGCTGTCCACGGCGTATCGGGCGCAGGTTTCAAAATCACCGTGCAACCTGCTGCTAACGCAGGAATCACTTTCGCTAAATTAATTTGCAGCGGAAAATTCCACGGCGTGATGGCAGCAACGACACCCGCCGCTTCTTTCCACACCAACCGTTTGCTCGGCACGCCGACTACATTCACCGTAGGCAATTCGTGCTCCCACACATATTGCTCAACAAAATCTATCGTCCAATCTATAAAACTGATCGGCAAATCCGTTTGCGGGCCGTAAGTTAAACCGAGCGGACAACCCACTTCCGCCACCATTTGATAGCGCAATGCATCTGCGTGGGCTTTCATCGCATCGCGCAACTGCTTCAAGCATTTCACACGAAATGCGTGATTGGTGGACCAATCGGTTTCATCAAACGCACGGCGCGCAGCGGCGATGGCGCGCTCCATATCCTCCACACCGGCATCTGCACAGACACCCGCCACCTGATTGTTGGCGGGATTGATGTTGTTGTAAGTCTTACCCGCAGCAGCAGGCAAGAGCTGACCGTCGATCAACATACGTGTTTCGGGGTTAATTTCGGGGAAGGTTGGCGTGCTCACAGCGACATCCTCGCTTGGCTCAATCGTGCGAGGATACTAGCGATGCGCCCGCTAGATAGTCAAGTGCACTTTACTTTTTTGCGGCATCCACCAAGAATAGGAAACCAGCCTTCACGAGGATCCAAGCATGAGCAACGATATGAATAACAACGAAAAACGCGCCCGTGGCGTGAAAGCCTTCAACACCGTCTACGGCGGCATGATGTCAGCCCCCGAAGAGCCCACTGGCGACGAGTTCTTTGAAATCATGATGGAAGACTTGTTCGGCAACATCTGGTCGCGCGAAGCGCTGTCACTGCGCGATCGCCGCCTGTTCACCATGGGCATCATCGCCGCGCTGGGCGAAGGCGATGTGTTCGGCATCCAAGTAGAAACAGGTTTGGCTTCTGGTCACCTCACCGAAGAACAAGTCAACGAATTGATTTTGCACATGGTGCAGTATGTTGGCTACCCGCGCACCACAGGCATGCGCGGCGCGGCGGGTAAAGCCATTCACAACTGGAAGAAAAAACAGAAAGAAGCGGCGGAATAGTTGCGTCAACTTTTGTAAACACACGCAGGTATACTGCGACCATGTTTATTCAAAAAGTCAGCCAAGCATTGATTGATCGGGGCATAACCTTTGCTGTAGTAGGTGGTTATGCTGTGGCACTGCATGGCGCAGTGCGCGGCACAATTGACCTCGACTTAGTATTGCAGTGGAATAAAAAAAACCTTGAGAAAACTATCGCTGCACTCCACTCGCTCGGACTCGTCTCTAGGTTGCCTTTAGACAGCGACACTGTTTTTGAACAACGCCAACAATTAATCAATGAACGCAACTTAATTGCTTGGAACTTTTATAACCCCGACAACCTTACCGAGCAAATAGATCTCATTATTGATTTTGATCTTGCCGATAAAGCAATAACCAACATCAATCTGGGTAACTTCTCGATTCCCATTCTGAACAAAAAAGATTTAATCAGCATGAAGGAGAAGTCAGGAAGACCTCAAGATATAGCCGACATTGACGCACTGAGAAGACTTCCATGAAAACAACTCAGTTTTTTACGGATGACTATCTGCAACAATGTCAAAAGATGACACCCGCACAGATTGTTCAATTTCTCGAAGAATTTCGCCTACTCTTTGCTGCACACAACGAAAATATATTGGCAACAAAACCAGCGGCATCAGAAAAGCCAAACGACAAACACACTCAATAATAGCCAACAAAAAAGCCACCGCGAAGGTGGCTTTTTTGTCGAAGATATTACCCCTCCGACTTGCTGCGCGAACCACCTCCCCTACTGCGTAGGAGAGGATTGATCTCCCCCTGCAAAGTAGGGGGAGTGGCGCGCAGCGCCGAGGGGGTCGGTTTTATACAAATTGTTCGTTTTTCTTGGCTTTGTCTTTGAGCAACTTCGGCGGCTCGAAACGCTTGCCGTATTTCTTGGCTAGCTCGCTCGCGCGCTTAGTAAACTCTTTCACGCCCCAGTGGTTGATGCACTGATACACACCACCCACATGCGGCGGGAAGCCGATGCCCATGATGGAACCGATGTTACCGTCAGCAATCGATTCAATCACGCCTTCTTCCATGGCACGCACCGCTTCAAGCACTTGTGAGAACACTAAACGATCTTTTACATCTTCGAATGGAATATCTTTCCAACCTTTTTTCGCGTACAGATTTTGCAAGCCGGGCCAGATGTGTTTTTTGCCGCCTTCTGGATAATCATAGAAACCGCCACCGTAAATTTTTCCTTTACGATCCAGCTTAGTCACCATGCGCTCCACCAAATCAAAAGTGGCGTTTTCTGCGTGTTTTTCACCGCGCGCTTTGGCATCTTCTTGTGCCTGCTTGCCATTTTTGTAAGCAGTTTCCAAGCTGATTTCATCCAGCGCAGCCAAGGGGCCGACAGGTGAACCATTAAATGCAGCAGCGCTTTCGATCAACACAGGGTTGATACCTTCCATCACCATGGTTGCGCCTTCCGTGATGGTGGCACCGATAACGCGCGTGGTGAAAAAGCCTGGCGCATCGTTAACCACAATCGGTTTTTTGCCAAGCAAAATACCCAAGTCAAACGCTTTTGCCAGCGTTTCTTTGGAAGTTTTCTTGCCGCAGATAATTTCCACCAAAGGCATTTTTTCTGCCGGTGAGAAAAAAGTGCATGCCGATGAAGTTTGCAGGGCGCACAGAAGCTTGCGCCAATTCAGTGATCGGCAATGCAGAAGTGTTAGAAGCAAAAATAGCATCTTTGCCCAACACCGCTTCTGTTTCTTTCGTCACAGAGGCTTTGATGTCGCGATTTTCAAACACGGCCTCGATGATGAAATCACAGCCTTTCAAATCTTCGACTTTTTCGGTTGGGTGAATCAACGACAAAATTTGCGCCAATTTTTCTGGCGTCATTTTTTTGTTTTTGGCTCCCACTTTTTCGCTATATGCCTTACCTTTTTCTGCATTGGCGAGATTGATGTCTTTCAACACCACTTCAATGCCTTTTTGCGCAGCGAGATAGGCCAAGCCAGCGCCCATTTGACCCGCACCCAAAATGCCAAGTTTTTTCACGCTAGTCGGTTTGATACCTTTCGGGCGGCTCGCGCCTTTTTCCAACGCCTGCAATTGGAAGAAGAAAGTGCGAATCATGTTTTTTGCTACTTGCGAAGTCATCAAGTGCAAGAAATAACGCGCTTCGATTTTCTCAGCGGTATCAAAATCCACTCGTGCAACATCATGGATACAGGCAAAAATTGCTTTCGGCGCAGGGAAATTACCCTTGGTGGAGTTCATCACATTGACAGGGCCAAAGTAGAACAAGCCAACCAAACCTTGATCTGGATCTTTATCCGCTGGCGAGCCACCAGGAATTTTGAAACCGGGTTGATCCCAAGGTTGCTTCGCTTCTGGATTTGCCAGAATCCACGCTTTGGCTTTTTTGTGCATTTCTTCTTCGTTGACAGCCAGCTCATCGCAGAAGCCTTTTTCCAGCGCTTTGCTACCGGCGTACTGCATGCCTTGGCTGATAAAAGTAATCGCGTTTTGGCAGCCAAATTTGCGCACCATACGCACCACACCGCCCGCGCCAGGCATCAAACCCAATTGCGCTTCTGGTAAGCCCATTTTTACATCCGCACGATCAATCGCGATGCGATGATGACAAGCGAGTGCGATTTCATAACCACCGCCGAGCGCTGCGCCGTTCATACCAACAACCACAGGCACGCCGAGCGTTTCTAAAATGCGCAGCGGTTTTTTAGCATTCAAAATACCTTCAAACTTTTGCGTCGCTTCTTTTTCATCCATTTTCGTCGACATTTCTAACAGCGCATTCAAATCGCCGCCGCCGAAGAAAGTATCTTTGCCAGAGCGCACATACACGCCTTTGATTTTGTCTTTCATTTTGGCGAGTTCGTCCACCGCTTTGCTCATCGCCGCGATGTACTCGTCACCCATTTTGTTCACTTTTTCGCCCGGTTGATCGAAGATCAATTCCACGATGCCGTCAGCGTCTTTTTTCAGTTTGATGTAACTCATCGTCTTCTACCTCACACCAACTCGACCACAGTAGCGATACCAATACCGCCACCTGCACACAGGGTTGCTACGCCGCGCTTCAATTTGCGTCGCTCCAATTCATCCACCAGCGTGCCGAGAATCATCGCGCCGGTTGCGCCGATAGGGTGACCCATCGCAATCGCGCCGCCGTTGACATTGATTTTTTCGTTAGGAATGCCGAGCACTTTTTGATAGCGCAACACCACAGACGCAAACGCTTCATTCAATTCAAACAAATCGATGTCGGATACTTTCAACTTCGCTTGTTTCAGCGCTTTCAATGTCGCTGGCGCAGGGCCCGTCAACATGATGGAAGGCTCGGTGCCGGTCAACGCGCAAGCGACGATACGCGCGCGCGGTTTCAGATTGTGCGTTTTGGCGGCTTTTTCATTGCCGATCAACACCAGCGATGCGCCGTCCACGATGCCAGACGAGTTGCCCGGTGTGTGTACGCAAGTGATGTTTTCCAAATCGTGATATTTGAATTTCAAGAAATCGCCGTGACCAAAATCGTTGAACATTTGGAACGATGGTTTCAGTTTGCCCAAGCCTTCCAAACTGGTGTCTTTGCGCACCAATTCATCGTGACCAAGAATCGTGACACCATTGAAGTCTTTCACCGGCACAATCGATTTTTTGAAATAACCTTTTTCCCAGGCTTTTGCGGCGCGTTGTTGTGACATCAATGCGTAGCGATCCACATCTTCACGCGACAAACCATCTTGCGTGGCGATCAAATCCGCACCGATACCTTGCGAAACGCCGTAGCTGTGCATAGCAACCCAAGGGTCGCCCGCTGCCGCACCCGATGCACCGATGCCCAAACGCGACATGGATTCCACACCGCCAGCCATCACCAAATCTTCAAAACCGGCACGCACTTTTGCGGCGCAATTATTCACAGCATCCAACGCGCCTGCGCAATAACGATGCAACTGCGCACCGGTCGTCACTTCTGACCAACCTGCATAAATTAAGGCGGTTTTCGCGATGTTTTGACCTTGCTCGTTCACGGGTTCGCCCGTGGCGAGAATCAAATCTTCCACTGCGGAGGGATCGAGTTTGTTGCGAGTCTGCATCGCATCGAGCAGATTTTTGACCATATCAACGGGCTTCACTTCATAAAGCCCGCCACCGGCCTTGCCTCTGCCGCGCGGAGTGCGGATAGCGTCAAAGATAAATGCTTGCGCCATGGTGCTTACCTTTTGGTTGGGTGAATTGAAAAATCGAGGGTCGCTATAATACCCGCCCTGCTATAAGCCCCGCAAAGCCAACTAGCGCAATATTCGTCGAGCCCCCCTATGAGCTAGGTCAATCAAGCGCTAAAACACTGCTACTTGGGGTGATAGCGCTCGTTCCAGGAGGTAGATCTAGCGTGGGAGCTTGGCTGGGTAAAACAGGCTGAGCATTGCGTTGAACACGCCGCACCAGCAAATTAACCACATGATCAAAAACATACTCCGCTTTCTTTCGCTCCCCCTCTGCATTGATATGAGAAGCGTCCACCCACAGATTTGCAGGCATCTGATCTAGCGGAAAAGGCGCATACGGCACGGCAAGCTCCCTACCAATCACACCGAGGACAGTTTCCTCGTAATCATACAAACGGCGAAATGTTTTCTGATCATCTTTATCAAAAGGATTCCCCTGATAAGAAATTAAAAAACATCAGCACCGTCATTTTTTATTTCTCGTACAACACTTGTCAGGTTGTTATAAAACGCCAACTCATCGGCATGCAAACGATCCTTCTCCCTCGGTTGAAACCATAAAGCTGGCGTAGCCTCTCCACCATGAGCAAAGGCTTGCCCCGTTGCATAATCTGGAAAAAACAACAGAACTACTGCGATACTTAAAACTTTTGAATTCAGCAACCAGCGCGCATGTTTTTTAAGCGGGGACAGCCCAGGGGCAGATTTACGCCAATTGCTGTAATCGGGTTCATACTCATGCACAACATACGAAACTGGATCATTCCCACCGGGGTTAATCACCACTAAATCTGGACGGTAATAACGAAATTTCAGCAAATAATGCGTGAGTATTTCTGCAGTCGTACCAAAGCGCAAACCGGCATTAATAATCTCAATCCGTTTACCAGAAAAACGCGCATCTTCTTGCAATAATTTCCCCACTTGAGCAGGAATGCCTCCTCCGGATGAGCAACACCCTCACCATAGGTAGTTGACCCTCCCATAAAAAGAATACGCAAGCTATCCAATGATCGCTGTAGCGGAATAGCTTCTCCACGATACCCGTCTGCATTATTTTGTTTAATGTTATCTACAGGAGTTACATAATTGGGCGCTGGAATATAAAGTAAATACGCCTGCGGAACACTGTTCATATCTAGCTGCATCTGCTGCTCACCACGCAAATACTGACGCGTGGTTTCAATGCTTGGATTGCGGTTTAAAACAAAAGCAGCTATTACCTCAAGCGCAATAATAACCAGTAACAACATTGCCAAAGAGAAGATTATTTTTTGATCAAACTTACAGTGTCAGTATTTGTCATATAACGATCTTCCACACCTAACTAGCGCCTCATAACTGAGCGATGATAGTGCTTAATATAAGCGCAACCCACATTTATTTCAGTTGGCTACCATTACAATACCCCCTCTCTTGATCTGCAGCCCCGCAAAGCCATGTCGCGTATTTTCCACCCCCCTATTCACCCCAGCACGGGGAATCGTCAACGCTGGAAAGGCTTGCACGGCGCGGCGACCGGTCTTGCGCTCGCCAATGCGCAGCAACAGCACAACGGCGTTTTGTTGGTAGTGACGGAAGATGCCGCTAGCGCGCGGCAATTACAGCGCGAGATGCAGTTTTTTGGCGGCACGCAGCTCACCGTGCTGAATTTCCCCGCATGGGAAACGCTGCCTTACGACAGCTTCTCGCCGCACCAAGACATCATCTCCGAACGCTTGGCTGCTTTATCGCAATTACTCAGCGGTGAGCCTTGCACGCTCGTATTGCCTGTGGCCAGTTTGATGAACCGCCTGCCGCCGCGCGATTTTATTGGCGGACAAGTGTTCGATCTCAAAGTGGGCGAGCATTTTGCCGTGCATAGCACGCGTCAACGATTAGAGAGTTGTGGCTATCGCTGTGTAGATACTGTCAACGAGCACGGCGAGTTTGCGCTGCGCGGCGCGGTGATGGATATTTTTCCCGCGGGCAGCGAATTACCTTATCGCATTGATTTGTTTGATGACACCATCGAATCGCTGCGTAGTTTTGATCCAGAAACACAGCGCACTGTCGAAAAAGTTTCTGCGATTCGCTTGCTGCCTGCGCGCGAATTTCTGCTGACTAAAAATAGCATCAATACTTTTCTTGATCGCTGGCACGCGCGCTTCATTCACAGTGACCCTAAAAAATCCGCCTTGTATCAAGATATAGCCGCAGGCATTGCCTCCCCTGGCGCGGAATATTTTCTGCCACTATTTTTTGAACAGTGCGCGCAACTGTTAGATTATTTGCCCGACAACTGCTTAATTGCACAGGCCGGTAATATTCATGCCGCTGCCGAAAAACATCAAAACGATATTCGTGCGCGCTACGAGAGTTTGCACCTTGAACAATATCGCCCCCTGCTCAAACCGCATGAAGCTTTCGTCGCTACCGAAGAATTGTTTGCTCGCCTAAAAACTTTTTCTGGTATTGATTGCTTTTCTGATGAAAGCAATGCAGACGATCTCGGCAGCGCGACCGTACCCGATATCGCCCTGCACGCCCGTGAAGCACACCCACTCACCGCCCTGCAAAGTTTTTTGGCACAACACAACAGCACACGCCTGCTGATCTGCGCGGAATCTGCCGGTCGCGCTGACGCTCTGCACACTTTGTTTGCGCAACAGCAACTTCCTCTTACCAACACAGAAAATTGGCTGAGTTTTTTGCAAGAGCAAGCACCAGCAGCACTGGTACAAGCAGCGCTGGACCGCAGTGTGTGGCTGCCTGATGCAAAATTATTATTGCTGTCAGAAAGCCAATTGTTTGGACAACAAGTCTTGCAGCAGCGTCGCCGCAAACAGCAAGTGGACGCTGCCGATAACGCCATTCGCCACTTGAACGAGCTGTCACTCGGCGCGCCGGTGGTGCATCTGGAACACGGCGTCGGTCGCTACCACGGTTTAACCAATCTCGATATTGGCGGCACACCCAATGAGTTTTTGCATTTGCGCTACGCGGGCGATACCAGCCTGTATGTGCCGGTCACTTCGCTACATTTAATCAGCCGCTACGGTGGTGCCGATCCCGACCTCGCGCCTTGGCATCGTTTAGGTTCGGATCAATGGCAAAAGGCGCGCACCAAAGCGGCGCAACAGATTGAAGATGTCGCCGCGCAATTGCTGGAAATTCATGCGCGCCGCGCCGCGCGTTCGCGAAAAGCGTTTGAAATTTCTGACATTGAAATGCAGCAGTTTTCTGCCGAGTTTCCTTTTGAAGAAACGCCGGATCAGCAGAGCGCTATCGCTGCGGTGGTTGCCGATATGTTGGCGGACAAGCCGATGGATCGCTTAGTGTGCGGCGATGTCGGTTTCGGCAAAACCGAAGTTGCCATGCGCGCGGCATTTCTCGCGGCACTCAACCAAAAACAAGTGGCAGTGCTTGTGCCAACCACTCTGCTCGCTCAACAGCACGGCGAAAACTTTCGCGATCGTTTTTCGCAATGGCCGGTGCGCATAGAAACCATCTCCCGCTTTCGCACCGCCAAAGAACAGACGGCAGTTTTGCAAAAAGTGGCCGACGGCCAGATTGACATCATCATCGGCACGCACCGTTTATTGCAGGACGATGTGAAATTCAAAAATCTCGGCTTGCTGGTGATCGACGAAGAACACCGCTTCGGCGTGAAGCAAAAAGAGCGTATGAAAGCCATGCGCGCGCAGGTCGATATTCTCAACATGACGGCCACGCCCATTCCGCGCACGCTGAATATGTCGCTGGCTGGCATGCGCGATTTATCCATCATCGCCACACCACCGGCGCGCCGCCTCGCGATAAAAACTTTCGCGCGCGCTTACGATGATGCCACCATCAAAGAAGCCATTCTGCGCGAGTTATTGCGCGGCGGGCAGGTGTATTTTCTGCACAACGATGTGGCCAGCATTCAGCGCTGCGCGCAAACCATTGCCGAGTTGGTGCCAGAAGCGCGCGTGGTGGTCGGCCACGGGCAAATGCGCGAGCGCGAACTGGAACAAGTGATGAGTGATTTCTATCACCAGCGTTTTAATGTGCTGGTGTGTACCACCATCATTGAAACCGGCATCGACGTACCGAACGCCAATACCATCATCATTGAGCGCGCGGATAAATTTGGTTTGGCGCAACTGCATCAATTGCGCGGTCGCGTTGGGCGTTCACACCATCAAGCCTACGCGTATTTGCTCACACCGGATGCGCGCAACATGACCAGCGATGCAGAGAAACGCTTAGAAGCGATATGTCATGCCGATGTACTCGGTTCTGGTTTCTTGCTCGCCAATCACGACTTAGAAATTCGTGGCGCGGGCGAATTATTGGGCGATCAACAGAGTGGACAAATTGAAAGCATCGGTTTCAGTCTGTACATGGAAATGCTTGAACGCGCGGTGAAAAACCTGCAAGAAGGCAAAGCCGCAGGCAGCAATATCACGGGCGTACAACAGCACGAAGTAAACCTGCGCATTCCCGCGCTGATTCCCGATGATTATCTGCCCGATGCCGCCACGCGCTTGGTACTCTATCGCCGTATTTCTTGCGCGACGAGTGATGATGCACTGCGCGACTTGCAAGTGGAAATGATCGACCGTTTTGGTTTGTTGCCCGACGCCGTGAAAAATCTTTTCCGTCAAGCATCTCTGCGTTTACGCGTACTGCAATTGGGTATCGACAAACTGGAAGCCAGCGCCAATGGCTTGCGCGTGGAGTTTGGCAGTGAAACGCGCGTTGATCCATTTGCCCTCGTGAAATTGATACAGCAATATCCCACGCGCTACAAATTGGAAGACGGCACGCGCCTCGTTATCAAAGATGATTTAGAGGAAACCGAAGCGCGTTTTTCTGCTGTAGAAACTTTGTTGCAGCAGTTGGTGTAACGAAACCTACCGACCAAACACACTCCAGCAAGCTTTCAGCGTGTTGGAGTGTATTTCCGTTAGCGCAGCCCAATCTGTCTCACCTGTCGATGCAAGTTGCTGATAACCACCAGCCAAATTCCATGCCACCGGAATACCGCGCTTATGGCATTCCTTAAATACTAACAAATCACGATCACGCAGATGTGATGTTGTTAAAAAGCCACCAAGCGGATCATTGATATGCGGATCAGCACCCGCTTGATACAAAATCACATCGCAATCTGCCATCACATGCAACTGTTTTTCTAATACATCAAAAAAATCATGCACCTTTTCTCTGCTTCTTGTGCTAAATAATTCACCTTGTGTGAAATGTTTAATTTCATGGGTAATTTTTAGCTTGGCAATAATATCGTCCGTACCATTGCCGTAGTGGTAATCGCAATCAATAACCCCCACGCGTTTTGCTTTTCCACTCGTCAATAAACAGCGCGCCGCCACCATCAAACCATTGAAAGTGCAATAACCTGAAGCCATCTTCCAATGTGCGTGATGAAAACCCGAAGTCGGTGAAATAGCGACTGCGCGATTTTCCAACGCAGCAAACGCCGCATCGCGCATCGAGCCGCTGGTGTATGGCAGCGTGCGCGCTATCGCCATATCCCTGTTTGAAAAACCGTTATCGGCTTCGCCTGCCAGCACGCGTTCAACAAAAGCCCTGTCGTGCGCCAAAGCGAACTCATCCACCGTTGCAGGCTTGGGTTCAATCACCTCAATGGGAATACCCAAGGTCTGCCACGCTGCCACTACTTTTTCTGGCTTCATTGAGCTCGGCGAAAACGACAAAGATGGCGCCACCATTGCTGGCGTGTAAAACACAGGGATAGACTTTAATGAAACTGACATAGCCGCTTCTCCACAGGTTCGGTTCCGCTATCTTACTGCGGCACTGGCTCACCAGATGAGCCTTGCAACGCCCGCCTCTCTGCTAGCAGAATACCGCAACCGCAGGAGAGGCTCATGGATCGCACCGAACGCTTTTACAAGATTGAAAGCCTGTTACACCGCCACAGAACGGTTTCCATCGATAAGTTTTTAACGGAGTTGGGCGTTTCTCTCGCCACTTTCAAACGCGATTTGGAGTATTTGCGCGATCGTTTACACGCGCCGATTGTTTTTGATCGCGAGCTGAGCGCGTATCGTTTTTCTGAAGACAAACATCAAATCTCGCATGAGCTGCCCGGATTGTGGTTTAACGCCAGCGAAGTGCACGCGCTACTGAGTATGCAGCAGTTACTCGACAACATTGAGCCAGGGTTTCTCACCCCGCAAATTCAACCACTGCGCACGCGTTTGCAAGCGTTGTTAGCGCGCGATGACTTTAGTGCCAGTGAAGTGGCTGATCGCATCAAACTTGTGCATGCCATTCGCCGCCCTGTGCGCAATAAACATTTTGAGTTACTGGCAACAGCGACTTTACGCCGTCATCGTTTGTTGATTCAGCACTGGCATCGTGAACGCGACACTTCCGAATCTAGGGAGGTATCACCACAACAATTGGTTTATTACCGCAATAATTGGTATTTGGATGCGTGGTGTCACAAACGCAATGCGCTGCGCTCTTTTGCGGTGGACGCAATCGAACAAGTCGAGTTTCTCGATAAAACAGCTAAAAATGTGGTCAAAAGCACGCTGAAAGCACAATTAGAAAACGGCTACGGCATTTTTGCCGGCAGCCAAGTGCAGTGGGCAAGTTTGCGCTTTTCACCTGCACGCTCACGATGGATTGCGCAAGAAATTTGGCATCCAAAACAAAAGCTCAGTATCGACAAAGATGGCTGTGCAACGCTAGAACTGCCTTACAGCGACGACCGTGAATTATTGATGGATATTTTGAAGCACGGTGCAGAAGTGCAAGTGCTTAAACCAGCCGCACTTAAAAAGCGCTTGCGCTATGAAGTGAAAAAAATGTTGGCAACGATGGCGTAACGCGGCTATACCAACGCCTATGCCAACACCAACACTTGCTGCAAAATTTTGCGGATATTATCCATGCCGACTTTCAAAGTGGCATCGATGGCTTCCATGGTAATCAACTCATCGGTGCAGCCTGCTGCCCAATTCGCCACCACACACAAACTGGCGTAATCCAAGCCGATTTCACGTGCTAACGGCGCTTCTGGCATCGCCGTCATGCCCACTAAATCACAGCCATCGCGCTGCATACGCACAATTTCTGCTGCGGTTTCTAAACGCGGGCCTTGTGTGCAACCGTAAACACCGCGCGCTAATGCAATCACGCCTGCGGCATCAGCAGCGCGCAACAATAATTCACGCGTGCGATCTGCATAGGGAAAAGTGAAATCAATATGCTCCAACGGCGAATGTTCATCATCACTGTAGGTGTGAATACGACCCCAGGTGTAATCAATAATTTGATCCGGCACAGAAATCACAGCAGGCGCCATATCGTGATGAATACCGCCCACCGCGTTCACCGCAATCACTTGCTCAACACCGAGTTTTTTTAACGCAAACATATTGGCGCGATAATTCACGCGATGCGGTGGCCACTGGTGTTGCTCACCGTGACGCGCAAAAAAATACACCGGCTTGCCGTGATACTCCCCTTTTTGCACCGGCGCAGAAGGCGCACCGTAAGGCGTATCCAGTGTAATTTTCTCGCCAATGTGCAAGCCGTCGAGTTGATCTAAACCGGTTCCGCCGATAATTGCGATGGTCATTGCAACTCCTCACATGCCTTTCACGGCGTAAATACCGGGCGCGTTGCGCAAATAGCCTTTGTAATCCATGCCGTAGCCAAATACATAGCGATCAGGCACATCCAAACCAACAAAATCAGCTTTTAATTCCGGCGGCTGACGGCGATTGTGATGTTTTTCCACCAACACCGCGCTGTACACTTTTTTCGCGCCCTGCTGTTTGCACCACTGCAACACTTCATGCAGCGTGATGCCTTCATCCAAAATATCGTCGATGATTAACACCGTGCGATCACGCAAATCATGGCGCGGCTTGACTATCCATTCCAATGCAGTGCCGCTGGTTTGATGGCGATAGCGCGTAGCGTGTATGTAATCAAGCTGCAAATGAAAATTGAGGCGCGGCAGTAATTTTCCGGCAATCACGGTTGCGCCGCTCATCAAGGGCAACAACAGTGGATTGCTACCATCTAATTGCGCAGTTATTTTTTCTGCCATCGCATCAATCGCTGCAATCACTTGTTCGCGCGTGAATAAGCAATCAGCTCCGCGCCAAACCGTTTCTACTTCTTCTAACGACACTTCACTCATACGGCGAGCGATGCCTGCAACAAACTGTGTGCGGCTTGCCATTTTTCTGTGGCGCGCAATTCCACCAAATTCGGCCAAGCGAACGGACGCTTTAACCTTTGCAATTTGCTCGCAGGGTTGAATTCTGATTTCTTTAGCGCATCGACAACCGCTAATTGTGCGGGACGCTGATTGCACACTAACAACGCGGTGCAACCCGCCGCCAAGGCAACGCGCGCGCGTTCGCCCATATCAGCGATCACACCTGCGCCCTCCATCGTCAAATCATCGCTAAAAATAACGCCTTCAAAACGCAGTTGTTGTTTCAAAATATCTTGCAACCAACGCGCAGAAAAACCAGCAGGACTTTTATCCACTTGGCTGTAAACCACATGCGCGGGCATTACGGCATCTAACTTGCCCTGCGCGCACAAATGGCGATACGGCTGCACATCTTCCGCCAAAATAGCATCCAGTGTGCGCTCATCAATTGGTGTTTCGTGGTGGCTGTCGCCCGCTACTGCGCCGTGCCCAGGAAAGTGTTTACCTGTGGCGCACATATTGGCGTCGTGCATGCCGTCAATAAACGCTTCACTCAGCACGCTCATGATGTCTGGATCAATCGAAAACGAACGATTGGCGATCACCGCGCAGCGTTCATCATCCAAATCCAACACCGGTGCAAAACTTAAATCGACACCACAAGCGCGCAATTCTGCCGCCATCAACCAACCGCAAGCACGCGCTAAAGCAATGCCTTTTGTTTGATCTGTTTGATACGCAGCGCCGATATCCGCCATCGGTGGGATGATGGTGAAACCATCGCGAAAACGCTGCACGCGCCCGCCTTCTTGATCGACACAAATCAATAACTCAGGGCGCACGGCACGAATATCCGCAACCAGCGCACTCAACTGTGCAACATCGCGGTAATTGCGTGAAAACAAAATGATGCCGCCCACCCAAGGTTCGCGCAGCAGCAACTCATCTTCAGCCGTTAAAGTGAGGCCAGCGACATCAACAATCACCGGCCCCAACGCCATGTCTTCACGATAATACATGGCGGCGCAGCTCAACGAAAATCAGCCGGATCTGGCTCGTCGAACTCGTCCACACCCTCTGAAAACTCTTTTGGCGGTGGGCGTTTAATAAAGTGTTCGCGTTCGATGCCAAACATCATTGCCAGCGGTGCGGCCACCAACACCGAAGAATAAATACCGAAGCAGATACCGATGGTCAGTGCCAACGCAAAATAGTGCAGTGTTTCACCACCAAAAATCAGCATCGACAACACCATGATTTGTGTCGATCCGTGCGTGATAACGGTCCGTGAAATAGTGCCGGTAATACCGTGGTTCAATACTTGCTCTACATCTAAATCACGGCGATGGCGGAATGTTTCACGCACGCGGTCAAATACCACCACCGATTCGTTGACCGAATAACCCAACACCGCCAGTACCGCTGCCAATACGGACAGCGAAAACTCCCACTGAAAGAATGCAAAAAAACCGAGGATGATGATGACATCGTGCAAGTTTGCCAAAATGGCAGCAACAGAAAAGCGCCACTCAAAACGCATCGACAAATAAATAATGATACCGAGCACCACCAACGCCAGCGCCGTTAAGCCTTTGTGCACTAGCTCTTCACCCACTTGCGGGCCAACAAATTCAATACGCTGCAATTGCCCACCCGGCACAGCATCCGACAGCATCGCCATCACCGTTTCGCCCTGCTTGCGTGAATCACCATCCTTCAATAAAGGAACACGCACCATGACATCTTGCGGCGAACCAAAGTTTTGCACCTGCGCTTCACCAAACTCACTCGCCTGCAACACTTCACGAATTTTTTCTAAATTCGCGGCTTGCGGGTAACGCACCTCCACCAAAGTTCCTCCCGTAAACTCGACGGAAAGATGCAAACCGCGCGTTGCGAGAAAGAATACCGACAGCAAAAACACAACCACAGAAATGGCATTGAATATGCGCGCATGGCGCATGAAGGGAATGTCTTTTTGGATACGAAAAAATTCCATGATCTAAACCCTCAACGACGCGCGACTGTCAGGCCAGCTTTCCAAATTTGTCCTATCGACAAACTGGACAACTGTTTGCGGCCACCGTAAATCCAATTCACCAGTGCGCGCGATATAAATACCGAAGACACAATGGAAGTCAGAATGCCCAAACAATGCACGACAGCGAATCCACGCACCGGACCCGTGCCAAATAACAGCAACATCAAACCTGCAATGAAGGTTGTTACGTTTGCATCAACGATCGTGCCAAATGCGCGTTCATAACCTGCCGTGATAGCAGCATGCGGGCTTGCGCCGCCGCGCAACTCCTCCCGTATCCTTTCGTTAATCAACACATTCGAGTCAATCGCCATACCCAAAGTTAATGCAATAGCAGCGATGCCTGGCAAAGTTAATGTCGCTTGCAAAATAGCCAACAAAGCAATCAACAAAATTAAATTGGATGCCAAGGCCGTAACAGAAACCGCGCCAAATAAGTGGTAGTACATAATCATGAATACAGCGATCGCTGCAAAGCCCCACAAAGTAGAATGAAAGCCTCGGCTAATGTTGTCTGCACCTAAAGAGGGGCCAATAGTGCGCTCTTCGATAATATAAACCGGTGCCGCCAAAGCGCCCGCGCGCAACAACAAAGCCAATTCATGTGCTTCCGCTTGGCCATCTAAACCTGTGATGCGGAATTGCACGCCTAATGCACTCTGAATGGTCGCCACATTGATCAGACTTTTTTCTGTTCTCGGTTTATGCACAACAGTTTCTGTGCCGTCAGGATTGCGCTGCTTGCGCGTCTCTGCTTTGGTTTCAATAAACAACACACCCATGGGTCTGCCGATATTGTTACGCGTGGCGCGATTCATTTTCTGACCACCACTGCTATCCAGCGTGATATTGACTTGCTGCATACCACTTTCTGGATCGACTTGGTTATTTGCACTCGTGACTTGATCGCCCGTCACGATAACGCTTTTTTCCAACTCCACTTGGCGATTGGGCTCGTTACGAAAACCAAAAGTTTCACGCTGTGAAGGCGATGTTTCGGCGTTTGCCACTAAACGAAATTCCAAGTTAGCCGTTTTACCGATGATGCGTTTTGCTTGTGCAGCATCTTGCACACCCGGCAATTCCACCACGATGCGATTACGACCTTGTTTTTGTACCAATGGCTCTGCCACACCTAACGCGTTAACACGATTACGCAAAGCCACCACATTCTGTGACACCGCATAATTTTCTAATTCATTTAACGCTTGTTCGCTCAATGAAAGCGTCACGAGATATTGGCCGTCTTTATCTGATTCTGTGCGCGTCATATCGTTGGCCACTTTTCGAATAGCCGACATTGCAGCACTGCGATTGGCTTCATCAGGAAAGCGCACAACAACGGTTTTCCCGTCTTGCTTTACAGACCATTGGCGGCTCGGCAAATTGGCATCGCGCAATTCACGACGCATATCGTCTGCCACTGCTTCCACTTTTTTCGACAGCATGGCGCTGGTATCCACTTCCAACAAGAAGTGCACACCACCTGCTAAATCCAAACCCAACTTCATGGGTTTTGCTCCCATGCTCGTCAACCATGCAGGCGTTGTTGAAGCCAAGTTCAACGCGACAATAAAATCAGCACCCAACACTTTTTCTGCGGCATCTTTTGCGGCGAGCTGTTGTTCGCGCGATTCCAAGCGCACCAAGATAGAAGCTTTGCTGAACTCAGTAGCTTTTATACCAATGCCCGCTTGTTTTAATGCGTCCACGGCTTGGTTTTGGATCGCCTCCGTCATCTCCCTACCGCCAGACTCACCGGTAATCTGAATCGCTGGGTCCGGGTGATATAAATTCGGTGTGGCATAGATGATTCCCAGCGTCAGAATGACGACGACTAGGATGTTCTTCCACAGTGGATAGCGGTTTGGCATGCTCTACTTCCCTCCCAAAACCAGCAGGACTGCCGGTCAAAAATGGTTGGCGATTGTAGCAGCAGTTGCAGACTGAGAGGGATTCCACCACTATCCAAAATCCACCGTTAACACGCAGTCTGCCAGCATGCCTTCACCCACTACGATGCAGCGACCCAACCTTTTCTGGGACAGCTCTTATCGCTTCTTCACACTCTTGGCGCTACTGATTGGCGCGCTGTACCTTGGCGTGATGTGGTCTTTTACCAGCAATACACCGTACGGCGACGGCTACATCCAAGCATTTTTTACCGTTATTCACTGGCAAGAAGGCACTTCCTTACTGGAAAAAATTTCCAACACTTGGTGGACCTACTTTCAACACCGCGCGGTATTCACTAAAACCATCACATTGCTGATGTACACACTCTTTGGCTCATTGGATTTACACATTGAAGGTTTGCTCAGCAACGCCATGTTGGTATTGCTCATCGGCTGTATTGCCTATAGCTGCTATCAACATAAAATCCCTGCGTACAGCATTGCCATTTCTGCCTTACTCATACTGACTGTCTACCCATGGTCTGTTTCCACTTGGCCAGAATGCGCGCTTTTTTATTTTTCAACGATTGTGTTTTCTTTTTTATCACTCGTTCTTCTTGATTTACCACGCCCGAAAATAGTGGCCGCCAGTTTCTTTTGTTGGCTGGCTGCATTCACCATGGCGAATGGACTATTGACTATCATCATTGGCTCGATAGTTATTGGCTTTAACCACATAATTCATAGGCGTTACACACGCACACAACTCATATTGTGGTTTGTCAGCGCTGCAGGCTGTCTGATCGTTCACCTCGCCACCATGAATGTTTTCTCGACCGATCTCTTTGGTGCAAAAACCGTTCAAGAGTCCTTTATCAATGTTGGCGGACGCTTCATTGACTTCCTTGCCTCCCTAGGAGCAGCACCCTTTCCGCCTAAAGAATATCGTTTAGAAAAAATTGTGTTGGGTACTTTCACCTTGGTGATTTCCTGTGCACTTTTGCTCTCCAAAAAATCGCGAAAAAGCCCTGCTATCGTTGGCCTGCTTTTGTTCAGCACAGGCACTATTTTCATCACTTCTCTATTTCGTTACTCCGCTGGCGATAACGATGGCTATCAGATTTTTACTACCACCAACTATGCCGCGATACTTCTATTAGCCTCCATACATATAAGAAGTAGTCGCTGGCAAATACCCTGCGTACTTTTATTGACTGCAGTTTTATTTAATCTCAATGCGCTATGGATGAATACAAGCAAAATAACTAACAAGCAAAATAAACTTGTCGAAGAGTTACAATTTTTTCTGGTTACTGGAAAGTCCAATACAAAACATTGGCTGGATGTGATTTTGCGTGAAGCGCTGGAAAAAAATATTTATCGCCCGCTGCAATCACACAGCCTGCTACCCATCGCGCAAGACATACAGGCCATCTCGAAATGCGATACCGCAGTATCAATCCAAGGAATAATTGAAACACAAACAGGTGAAAAATCTTTTGCCTTATTAGCGACGATGCAACTGCCAGAACGAAACATAGATACACCACCGCAAGTGTTACTTTGCAACGACCAACAAAGCTATCGCATCACTTTGAGCGAAAAAAATCTCTCACAAAAAAACCAAGACAGCTCACTAAAACTATTGCTGGACAAACGAGCTATTGATGCTGGTGAGTATCAGATTCAAATACACACTAAAGCCGCTCAATTCTCACTACCAACACCAATCACAATAAAGCCTGTTGCCCCTTGGGATCGTGCAGATAAAGATTGCAAAACCATGCAATTTGTCGCGCGCTGGCCCGCATTCAAACCGCTGATTGATCATTACTGCAAACCAATCAAGCAGCCTACTTAATGTGTTACAGCGCCGGCACCGGCAAACCCTGCGCGGCATAGTGCTGCGCAATATAGGTATCCAACTGCCCTGCGGCGATGGCGGCACGCAAACCCGCCATTAAGCGCTGATAAAAACGCAGGTTGTGGATGGTGTTGAGCATGCTGCCGAGGATCTCGCCGCACTTGTCGAGGTGATAGAGATACGCGCGCGAAAAATGTTGGCAGGTGTAGCAATCACAAGTTTCGTCCAAAGGTCGTTCATCGTGGCGATACTGCGCATTGCGCAATTTGAGTTTTCCTTGCGGTACAAACAAATAGGCATTGCGCGCGTTGCGGGTTGGCATCACACAATCAAACATATCCACGCCGCGACGCACTGCTTCCACCAAATCATTTGGTGTACCGACGCCCATCACATAGCGCGGTTTATCTTGCGGCATGTGTGATACCACCGCATCCAACACATGCAGCATTTCTTCTTTCGGTTCACCAACCGATAAACCGCCGAGCGCGTAACCGTCGAAACCAATGTCTTGCAAACCATCGAGCGATTTATGACGCAGGTGCTCATACATGCCGCCCTGCACAATGCCGAACAACGCTGCGCTGTTATCACCGTGCGCTTCGCGCGAGCGTTTTGCCCAACGCAGCGACAATTCCATCGACGATTTAGCTTGCTCCTCCGTTGCAGGATACGGCGTGCATTCATCAAAAATCATCGCGATATCAGAGCCGAGTTTATGCTGCACAGCAATCGCTTCTTCCGGCCCTAAAAAAACAGGACTGCCATCCACCGGTGAACGAAAAGAAACACCCGCTTCGTTAATTTTGCGTAACTTTCCCAAGCTCCACACCTGAAAACCACCGGAATCCGTCAAGATGGGTTTTTGCCACTGCATAAAACCGTGCAGGCTGCCAAAGCGCTCGATCACTTCCGTGCTGGGGCGCAACATCAAATGAAAAGTGTTGCCGAGAATAATTTCCGCGCCGATCGCTTCAATATCGTGCGGCTTCATTGCTTTCACTGTGCCGTAAGTACCCACCGGCATAAACGCGGGCGTGTGCACTTCGCCGCGTGGAAAGCGCAACACGCCGCGACGCGCTGCGCCATCGGTCGCCAACAAGTCAAATTGCATACGGCATTCGCGCGTCATGCTGGAATATCCTCACAAGCATTTACATTTTTGGTGACCAACATGGCGTCACCGTAACTAAAAAAACGGTATTGCTGCGCCACGGCTTCTGCGTAGGCGCGCATAGTATTTTGATAACCGGCAAAGGCAGAAACCAACATTAACAAAGTCGATTCTGGCAAATGAAAGTTAGTCACCAGCGCATCCACTACCTGAAATTGATAGCCGGGGAAAATAAAAATATCAGTGTCTTTTTCGCAAGATTTGATTGCGCCATCTTTTGCCGCGCTTTCTAAACAGCGCACACTGGTTGTGCCGACAGCGATCACGCGACCGCCGCGTTGTTTTGCAGCATTCACTGCGTCACAAACCTCTGATGACACTTCGATAGATTCACTGTGCATGTGATGATCGCGAATATCCTCGCTGCGCACCGGTTGAAAAGTACCCGCACCGACATGCAGCGTCACAAACGCCATGTCGACGCCTTTTTCGCGCAATGCAGTCATCAACGCATCATCAAAATGCAAACCGGCTGTCGGTGCAGCAACAGCACCCAGTTTTTCTGCATAAACCGTTTGATAACGCTCACGATCCACTTCGGTATCGGCGCGTTGAATATACGGCGGCAGCGGCATATGTCCCAACAAAGCCAACCATTCGTGCACAGTGCGTGCCGCATCAAACTGCAAACGAAATAAATTGCCGCCGTCGCGCGCCAACATCGTGATGCACAGCAGGTTTTCACCTTCACCAAACAACAACAATTCGCCCGCTTTCGGTGCTTTGCTGGCGCGCACATGCGCCAACACTTCGTGCGTGTTCAATACGCGTTCCACCAACACTTCGACTTTACCGCCGCTCGGTTTGTGGCCAAGTAGCCGCGCAGGAATCACGCGCGTGTTGTTGAACACCATCAAATCGCCCGCTTGTACCCAATCCAACAGCGCAGGAAATTGCTGATGCGTCAGCGCGCCAGTCTCCCCATCCAAACACAGCAAGCGACTACCCGTGCGCTCCGCGCTAGGTGCAGAGGCGATGAGGGATTCCGGCAAGTGATAGTGAAATTGCTGGCGCTGCATAACAGGAGGAATCAAATAACGAACACGACAAGGGGCGGCATTGTTCCATATTCATTCCACAGCGACATCAAAAAGTGCATTGCCCTACCGCTCAGCTGCCGCTAGAATGCGCGCCTCCCTAGCCGGAATGGCGGAATCGGTAGACGCGCACGACTCAAACTCGTGTTCCGAAAGGAGTGAGAGTTCGAGTCTCTCTTCCGGCACCATCTACACGTCCTATACCGTACGGACACAAAAAAGCCCCTGATTAGGGGCTTTTTTATTGCGCGCGCCCGTACCAATCCTCAAACCGCACAATATCGTCTTCGCCCAAGTAAGCGCCGGTCTGCACCTCAATCAATTCCAAGGGAATTTTTCCCGGATTTTCTAGTGCGTGTACGGTACCCAGCGGGATGAAAATCGATTCATTTTCTGCGACCAATTTTTCTTCGTCACCCACAGTCACTTTGGCGGTGCCGGATACCACAATCCAGTGTTCGGCGCGGTGGTGGTGCATCTGCAATGACAGCTTAGCGCCCGGCTGCACGCTGATGCGTTTGACTTGATAGCGATTGCCGCTATCAATGGAATCGTACATGCCCCAAGGGCGATAAACGGCGCGATGCAACTGGTGTTCGCTGCGATGGGATTGTTTGAGCTGCGTAACAATTTGCTTCACTTCTTGCACGCGATCGCGTTTTGCAACGAGCACCGCGTCTTTGGTTTGCACCACCACAGCATCCTCTAAACCTACCGTGGCGACGAGCATATTTTCTGCCATCACTAAGTTGTTACGGCTGTCATGTGCCAGCACATCACCCTGTAAAACATTGCCGTTTTCATCTTTTTCCAGCACTTCCCACAGCGAAGAAAATGCACCGACATCGCTCCAACCGGCATCGAGCGGCACCACAACAGCAGCAGCCGTTTTTTCCATCACGGCGTAATCAATGGAGTCATCAGGGCAAGCACGAAACGCAACTTCATCGACGCGAATAAAATTCATATCCGCTTTTGCTCCCGCCATTGCCGCTTCACACGCTTGCAAAATATCGGGGCGATGCTGTTGGAGTTCTTGTAAATAACGACTGGCGCGAAACAGAAATAATCCGCTGTTCCAGTAATACTCACCAGAAGCGACATATTGCTCCGCCGTGGAGACATTCGGCTTTTCGACAAACTGTGCCACGCTGTACGCGCCATCGCCCACCGCCGCACCACGACGAATATAGCCGTAACCCGTTTCTGAGCTGCGCGCGACGATACCGAAAGTGACCAACGCGCCAGCTTCTGCGTAAGGGATAGCGGCACGCAAGCTGGCGTGAAAAGCCTCGACATCACGGATCACATGGTCAGCCGCCAGCACCAACAGCAGCGGATCCTCACCTTGTGCCAGCGCATAGAACGCAGCAAGCGCGATGGCGGGCGCGGTGTTGCGCCCCACTGGTTCCAGCAAGATATTGCGCTGCAATTTATCCAATTGCCGCAACTGCTCCGCTACAAGAAAACGATGCGCTTCATTGCAAATCACCAACGGCGTTGTGCTATTGATACCAGCAAGCCGTTGGATAGTTGCTTGCAGCATGGCGGCATCACCATCCAGTGCGAGAAATTGCTTGGGATACAACTCGCGTGACAGCGGCCACAGGCGAGTGCCTGAGCCACCAGCCATGATGACGGGAAGGAGAAGCGCCATAAATGAAAGCCTTGATTAAAATTTGTGATCCGCAGTATCCGGATTTAATTCGCTGATACCTAGAGCTTTTGCAGCGGATTCAATCGCAGTGGTTTGAGCCACCAAAGCAGCAATCGCAGCTTTCACTTTCTCGTTACCCGCAGCATTGTCAGCAGCGATCAGCTGGTCAAAATGCTGCCCTTGCGCTGCGCTATCCACCAACACTTGCATGGCCTGTTCAGTCGCTGCCAGTTTCGCTTGCAGATCAGTATCAATCGCTGCGTCTTTGGCTTTCACAAGCGCAGACAAGCTAGGACCGCTCAACACGCTGCCGTCGGTGCGTTTGTATTCGCCGAGGTAGATATTGCGAATACCTTTGGCATCGTAGAAATGCGAGTTGTGGGTGTTATCGCTAAAGCAATCGTGTTCGTCTTCGGTGGAGTTGGCTTCCAGCGCCACTTTCATGCGCTCACCAGCCAGTTCGCCCAGCGACAAGCTGCCCATACCGAACAGCATTTTGCGCAAGCCCTGCTCGCCCGTTTCTTTTTGCAATTGCGCGCGGTAGTTGTCGGCGTTCGGCTGCCACTGCGCGACCATATCCTGCAAATCTTTTACCAACAGCGCAGAAGCGGCTTTCAAGAATTGTGCGCGGCGATCACAGTTGCCGCCAGTGCAGCCTTCACCCTGTACATAATCGGTGGCTGGTCGTTCACCCGCACCGGCTGCTGTGCCGTGCAAATCCTGACCCCACAACAAGAACTCGATGGCGTGATAGCCGGTGGCGACATTCGCTTCGCTGCCGCCCAACTCGTTCAAGCTCGCCAGCAATTCCGGCGTGATGGTGGTGAGATCCAGCGTTTTCTCACCCACTTTCAAAGAAGTGTTGGCGATGATATTGGCCGATGCACCCGGATTGCCCAGTGCCGCTTGGTAATCTTGCGAAACATAGTCGATCAAACCTTCGTCCAGTGGCCACGCGTTGAGCTGGCCTTCCCAGTCATCCACCACGCTGTTGCCAAAACGAAACACTTCGCTCTGCATGTAAGGCACGCGCGCTGCAAACCACGCTTGACGCGCCGCTTCCAAGTTCGCAGCAGTCGGCTCGGCGATCAGTTTGTCGCTCGCTTGTTGCAAGGCTTCTGCCGCTTTCAGCGCGTCGCTAAAAACAGCCTGTGCGATGTCGCCGTAATGCGCGATGACAGCTTCCGCCGTGACTGTTTGTGCTACTGGCGCTTGAACAGGTGCAGGTGCGGACGCTGCTGGAGTAGGCGCTTCTGCAGGCTTCGCCGCCTCTTGTTTGCCACAACCACTCAAAGCCAGACCCAAAGACAGAGCACTGACCGCCAACACTGGAAAACCACGCCGTAAAACTTGCATAAAACCTCCTAGGAAAATGAACTTGTAAATGATAATGGTTTTTATTTGTGGGTGTAAGCGCCGCTGTGCATGAACACTACCGCGCCGGAAACGCAATCAGGTGATCCAACTCCACACGAATACCTATTGCTTCGCCGATGGCGTGATCGTGGTGACTAGGCACCAGCGACAATACTTCAGCGCCATCCTTTAGTTGCAGGGTGTAGAGAAAATCTGCACCGCGAAATTGCTTGGCCAATACGCGCGCTTGCACAGGGCTGGCATCGTCATGCATCACATCATCAGGCCGTACCAGCACATCCAACTTGCCACAACTGGCTATCGGCAAATCGTGTAGGCGGCAGAACTCACCCAAAGACAATTGTAAGCAGCGCTCACTGAGCAAGGCTGCCGGTAAAAACACACCTTCGCCGACAAAATCTGCCACCGTACGATTGACTGGCTCATGGTACAGCGCATAGGGCGTGGCCCACTGTTGCAGCGCACCATCGGCCAGCAGGCCGACACGATCCGCCATAGCAAAAGCTTCCTGCTGATCGTGCGTCACCAACAATGCCGCCGTCTTGCTGCGCTTGAGCAGTGCGCGCACATCCATCGCCAAGCGTTGACGCAATTCGGTGTCGAGACTGGCGAAAGGTTCATCGAGCAACACCAACGACGGCTGCGGCGCGAGTGCACGAGCCAAGGCGATACGCTGCTGTTGGCCACCGGACAACTCATGCGGGAAACGGCGCGCGCAATCGCTCAATGCAATCATCGCCAACAGTTCTTCGACGCGCTGCTCGCGTTGTGTTTTCGATAAGGCGTGCAAACCGAAGGCGATGTTGTCGGCCACATTGAGATGCGGAAACAAGGCGTGATCCTGAAACACCATGCCAACGCCGCGCTGATGCGCTGGTACATTGATGCCAGTGCCAGACAGCTGCCGCCCCGCCAGCACGATGCTGCCACTCGCCAAGGGTTCAAAACCGGCAACAGCTCGCAGCAGGGTGGATTTACCTGTGCCGGAGCCGCCCAACAAACAGCCGATTTCCCCTGCCACCAGTGACAGCGACACATCGCGCAGTACAGCTTGTGCGCCGTAACAGACCGTCGCCTGCTGGATTTCCAGCCACATTTTTTGTTCCGCGTTCATCTCAGCGCTGCTCTCCTGCACGAATCAGTATCACCACCGGCAACAACCCCGCCAGCACCAACATGACGGCAGGCAGCGCCGCACGCTGCCACTCGCCCTCGGAAGTCATCTCAAAAATACGGATGGCCAGCGTGTCCCAACCAAAAGGACGCATCATCAAGGTGATCGGCATTTCTTTTAAAACATCGATCAACACCATCAACACACTGGTGGTTAAACCGCCGCGCAACAGTGGCAGATACAGCCTGCGCAACAGCGCCCAACCGCGTACGCCGAGCGAACGCGCCGCCAACACTTGCGAATGGGTGATGCGTTGAAAACCACTGGTGATGGGCGACAAACCCACCGACAAAAACCGGCAGGCCAGCGCCAGCAATAACACGATCACCGAGCCTTTCAGCAGCGCGTTCGTTGGCAAGCCCAGTAGCTCGATCAGTTGATTATCGAGCCACGCCACGGGGATAAACATGCCGACCGCCAACACCGCGCCTGGGATGGCGTAGCCCACCGAAGCCATTTGTACCGCGAGCTGCGTGCTGCGATCCGCCAAGTGATGCCGCGCGTAGGCGAGCACCAAGGCCAGCGCCACCACCAACAGCGCTGCCAAACTGGCTAAATACAGCGAGTGCCAGACAAAACCAGCGTAGCGCGCATCGAAATCGGCCCAGCCGCGCTGCACCACCCACCACAGCAATTGCAGCAGCGGAATCACAAATGCCGACAGCAACACCGCTGTACAAAACCCTGTCGCAGCGATTTTGTGCCAGCCACTCAGCGCGCGCGGCGCAGCCGACTGCCCCGCCGGTGTATAGCGCCGCGCGCCGCGCTGCCACTGCTCAACCGCCATCAACAACAGCGCCAGCAAGATCAACAGCGAAGCCAGTTGCGAAGCTGCCGGTAGGGAAAACAAAGAAAACCACGCTTTGTAGATCGCCGTGGTAAATGTATCGACCCCCAGAATATAGACCGCCCCGAAATCCGCCAGCGTCTCCATCACTGCCAACAGACAACCCGCCGCCAGCCACGGACGCGCCAGCGGCAGCACCACACGCCACAGCGATTGCCAAGGCGACAAGCCCAAAGACTGCCCGACTTCCAACGCGCGGCTACCTTGGCTAGCAAAGGCGTTGCGCGCCAGCAAATACACATAGGGATAAAAACTGAGCGACAGCACCAACACCGCACCGCCTAAACTGCGCACCGGCGGCAGGCGCAGACCATCGCCAAAAACAGTGCGCAATATGGCTTGCACGGGGCCGGTGAAATCGAGAAAACCGACTTGCACGAACGCCATCACATAGGCAGGCACGGCCAGCGGCAGCATCAACAGCCAACTGAAGGCGCGGCTGCCCGGAAAGCGATACTGCGTGACCAACCACGCCAGCGAAACGCCCAGTAGCAACACACCGAGCAGCACCCCGCTGCACAACAGCAGCGTATTGAGCAGCACGCGCGGCAGCACATAAGTGGCGAGGTGCCGCCAAATTTCGGTGTCCGGTTGCGCCAGCGACGACAGCACCACCAGCAGTGGCAGTATCGCCAAGGCCGCGATGCTCCATAACGCGAAGCGCAATCCCATCAACTTAGCTCGTTAGCTCTGCACACAAATTACTGATAACCGGCGCGATCCATCAACTGCACCGCCTGCGCTTGCAGCTCACCCGCCTTGCTGATGTTGATAGCACTCGGGCGGAAATCGCCCCACGCCGACACCGCAGGCGCAGGCTTCACGCTCCAGTTCACGGGGTATTCCATGTTGCTGTCGGCGAACAGATTTTGCGCTTGCGGGGATGACATCCACTCCAGCAATTTCACCGCTTCGTCGCGGTGTTTTGCGTGCGCCGTCACACCACCACCGGCGATGTTGATATGCACGCCGTCCTGTCCTTCGCCTTGATTCGGCCAAAACACGCGTACGGCAATATCGGGTTGATCGCGCTGCAAACGACCGAAGTAATAAGTGTTGGCGATGCCCACTGCGCACTGACCGGCGGCAATGGCTTCCAGCATTTTTGTGTCATCAGGAAACGGCGGCACCGCCAAGTTATCCACCCAACCGCGCACCATTTTTTCAGCTGCTTCTTCGCCGTTAGCAGCAATCAACATCGCCACTAACGATTGGTTGTAGACTTTTTTCGAAGTGCGCAAGCAAAGTTTCCCCGCCCATTTTTCATCCGCCAATGCTTGATAAGTCGACAACTCTTCCGGCTTCACCAGTGTTGGGTTGTAGAAAATACTGCGCGCACGCGCGGAAAGACCGAACCACTGTTTGCCCGGATCACGCAAATGCTCTGCGACATTTTTTTGCAACGCGGCAGATTCCACTGGCTGCAATAAATGCATCTGCGTCGCTTGCCACAAAGTGCCGACATCTACCGTCAGCAATATATCCGCCGCTGTATTCGCGCCTTCATTTTTCAGGCGTTCCAACAACGGGCCTTCTTTATCGGTAACAAAATTAATTTTTACGCCCGTTTGTGCGGTGTAAGTATCAAAAACCGGTTTGATCAACTGCTCGTTGCGCGTGGAGTAAACAACAATTTCTGGCGCAGCTTTCACCGCTTCTGGTGCAGCAGCCGTTGTCGCTTCCTGTTTACCGCAAGCGGCGAGCAAACACACAGCAGCCATAAGTGCAGCACGATGCAATGGCAGAGAAAAATTCATGGCGATCTCCTCGGTTGAGAAAAAATGTTGAAAAAAATTACGCGGGCGAAAAAACGAGGTGGTTATCCCAACCACCGGCGGGCAGAGGCAGGCGCTGTAACGCCACGCCTTCACCTTGATGCAACACACGAAAACAAGCCTGCTGACCGGAACTGGCGACAAAACCATCGGGTACAGCGGCGATACCCGCGCAATCCGGCAAAAAATCATCGAGTAAATTAACGGCGCTATCGAGATGCCACACTTGCAAGCGACCACCGCGCGGCGCAGAAGCGGCGAGCCAACGCAGCTCGTTATGAATCGTGATGCTGGCGCTGTAGTAATTCACGCCCTGCATTTGCGCGGCAGCCAGCGGAAACAACTGCAAGGATTGTTGCGGGCGCTTGATAGCGATCAGCGAACCGCCGTGCGCCGGTTCAAACCCATCTTCCAGCGTATTGCCCTGCTCAAATACATACTGCTGCCCGACAACCAGCGTGCCGTCATGGGCGACAGCTACATGGCGGATACTGCTGCGCGCATCGGCCAGCGTATCGCGACTGCGCAAACTGCCGTCGAGATTCACCACCGTTAAGCTCGACTCCACCACATCGCTCATCGCTTCACGACTGTTCGCCTCGGTGCGCACACCGCCATTGGCAATTGCAAAACCGCTGTGATCCGGCAGCCAAACAAATTGATGCGGCTCGATACCGTGCGTGGCAAATTCACGCTCAAAAACAAACGCGTCGTTTTGCAAACGATAAACACCCATCACGCCGCGCCCCGGTTCGCGCGTATCGTTTTCCACCAAATACAAACGCTCACCTGCGGCATCAAATAAACCGTGACCATAAAAATGGCGATTCGTGCGCGCGTTGAGCGTAGCGACGATGCGGCCGTCACGACTATCCAATAAATAAACTTGCGTGCCAGGTCTGCGTGCCACGAAAGCAACGCGAGGCAAAAAAGGATGCGGTGCAATATCGTGACAGCGCTGCGGCACTAGCGTGGTGAATTGCGCGCTGCCATCGAAATGGTAGCCAACACAAAAGTGTCGCCCTTCTGCATCGGAACGCGCGGACAATAAACACGATTGCCGCGCAGCGTTAGCGTGTAAGGGTACAGCGCTAAGTGCAGTTGCAGCGGCAGTCCACTGCAACAATTGCCGCCGTGTGCACGAAAAATCAATCACCGTCTGTGCCATTAAAACCGAGATGTATGCCGAGTGCTTTCGCCACTTCTTTTTCATACAAAAGATGCAGCGTGTTGAGATCCGCGTACAGCGCATCCACTTGTTGACGGCCTTCAGCTGTGCTCAACAGCGTTTCCAGCTTGGTCTTTTGCGCGGAAAGTTTTTGCAGCAAGGCCGCGTAAGCAGCATCAACACGATTGGCCAATTCTGCATTGCGCTCGACAAGCAAACTGCGCCAACCTTTGCCATCCCATTGCGCACGACTGGCAACGATACTCGCTTGCAGGCTATTCAGTGTATCGCCCGCGCGCCACGCTTCCGCTTGAAACAACTGCACCGCAGCGGCATCACCTTGATTGGCGATCACACTCATTTTTTTCTTCGTCACTGCCAGCGCTGTAACATGTGTGCGTAACAAATCAGTCAGCGCGCTGTGTGCGTCGGCGTATTGCGCATTGGGCAATTGCGTTAAATTTTCTTCAACTTTATCTTGCTTCAGCAACGAAACGATTTGTGAAGACAACTCACTCTGGTAAGTCGTATTCAATTGCAACAATGGGCACAGCGATGCGCGACGCGCAGATTCATCCGCTTTGTGTTGCGCATCAAACAACAGATATTCACTGGTGGTTAAACCGCGCAACACCACGCTGCCTGCTTTCAAAGTATCCAGCGAAAGTGTCTGCCCGCTTGCCAATGCAGCTTCTGTTTGTTTGCCTACGAGATTGCGTTTATCAGGCCAAAAAGATGCTTGCATGCCGATGGTGTTGCGCGCATTGATGTCCACCAAGGAAGGTTGCAAGGCCACCCAAGCATGTTGTGCATTGCGCCAAGCCTCTTGCGTGCCCGCGAGCGAAGTTTTTTTCTTACAGAAACTTTCGACAGTCTTTTGAAAATCGGAACTGGCTTGTTGCCAATGGCTGTGCGCAGGCAGCACTTTTTCTTTCACTAAATAATTCAAAACTTGCGTTTCTGGGTTATCCGCCCACACTGGCATCACCATTAAAAACGCACTCAAACACAGCCATTTCTTTTGAGACGATTTTATCAAGACAGTTTTCATCAAAGTGATTCCACAAATTTCACCAAGGCATCGCGATCAGCGGCTGGCATTTTTTTCACTGCATCCACCGATTTTTCCGCTTCACCGCCGTGCCACAAAATAGCTTCCAACACATTGCGCGCGCGACCGTCGTGCAAAAATTGCGTATGACCGTTGACGGTTTGCGTGAGACCCAGCCCCCACAACGGCGGCGTACGCCATTCGTTGCCAGTGGCGATGTATTCGGGGCGTTTATCCGCTAAACCTTCGCCCATATCGTGCAACAACAAATCGGTGTACGGGTAAATGGTTTGATTCGCTAACTCTGGCTCTGCCGCATCGCTGCGCGTGGTAAATGAAGGCACATGGCAACTGTGGCACCCTGCCTGCGCAAATAATTTTTCACCGCGCTGTACGGCAGGATCTTGCATATTGCGGCGCGCTGGCACGGCGAGGTTGCGCGAGTAAAACAACACTTGTGCCAAAATTTTGTTGCTGACTTCATGGCCTTCTGCATCGTTACCCGTAACCGCCTGCTGACAAGCCAATTGCGCTTTTGTGCAATCATCCGTCGCATTCACACGCGAAGTGATGCCCATATCACCCGCAAACGCACCGGCGTCTTGTTGATTTAATGTTGACTTGCCCGCTTTCCAGCCAAAACGCCCCATCACGGTTTTTTGCTGTTCGCTGTCCCACACACGATTGGCGCGACCAGAAATACCGTCCGCGTTTTTATCGTCCGGATCCTCATGAGCGAGCAAATCTTTTTCGGGAATCGCCTCCAACAAACCGAGGCCGATCATCGGCGGCGCAACCCGCGCCGACAACATCACCTGTGGGTGCATTGCGCCGTAGGCTAGATCGCTGATTTTTATGGTGGGTTTGCGCAGCGTGACTACCGTGCCGTCCGCCAAGGTCACTGGATGATCGGCGTAATGAATGCGCACTTTGCCTTCTGGCTGATGGCCAGGGACAGCCATATCTTGCAACTGACCGCCGTAAACAGGGTCAGGGATTACGCCATCCAGCAACAGTTGTTGCTCCTGCCCTTTCTTCGCGGGAATCGACAAACGCACCAGCATCGACACCGCATTGCCATCATCCACAGCCGGCGGATGGCCGCGCCCGTCTTTGATATGGCAATTCTGGCAGGCATTGGTATTGAACAGTGGACCCAGACCATCGCGCGCAGTGGTGGACGACGGCGCCATCACCCACGGGTTGCGAAAAAAGCTGTTGCCGACACTGAAATCTACTTTGCGCGAAGGCGGTAAATTGGCGGAAGGCAAAGAGTAAGCATTAGGACCTGTTTCTAGCACTGTTGCTGCGCCACCAGGGCGAAAAGGGTCAGCGACAGCAAAATGGGGCAACACCCAAGCGAGCGCGACCAGTAAAACAGGGCGAGAAAAAGTGTGCATCGGGATACCTGAGAGGGTCAGTGAACATCGCACGACAAGATAACAATAATAATTATCATCTCAATTGCGAACAACTAGCATCTTTGCGCTAAATCCAGGTAGCGGGTTTTTAAGGCTTTCGAGGGTCGCACCACACGGTAATCGCCTTAACGTACGATACACTGCTTTTGCGGCTTTTTTGTTTGAGCTACTGGCAGATACTCCTCATGGCACTCCCCGACTATCCCACGCAATCCCAACTACGGCAAAGGCACTTACCGCCGCCATTGACTGGAGCAGCGCGCAGGCGCTGTGTTTGCGTTGGAAGACACCAACCACGGCTTTACCGTCACGGTCAGTCACGATGGTGAGCGTCACCGCCATCGACGCGCAAACCAAACGCATCCCCTATACCAGCTGCCCTGGCGCGGTGGAGCCTATCAGGCTACATCGGCACCAGCATTCACGCCAGCCTGCGCGACTCTCAACTTCCACATGCCGCCTTCATCCAACTGCACGCACTTGTTGGATTTGACCATCATGGCGATTCGGCACGCTCCTGCCTCCAACCCCGTACGGCAGTGGGATATCCACATCACCGATCAAACTGATCAGCGCGATGCGATCTGCACCGTACAGCGCGATGGCGTGCAGATTTTTCAGTGGCAGGCGCGCGATCTGCAACTGACGCAACCGCAGGAATTTGCTGGCAACCCCGTTTTATTCTCGGCTTCGGCAAATGGGCGACCAAGCACTTTACTGACCTAGACGAACTGGAAGCCGCCTTTATTTGCAAAAAGGCTATTTTGTTTCGCTGGCGCGCTTTTTCGATGTCGAAAACAGCGGGCGAACCTGCTCGCCAGCCAAGAAGGCATGGGTGGCGCCTGTTACACCTACAGCTACCCAGCCATTGAACAAGGCGTTCGCACTGCGGGCTGTGTGCGCGATTTTTCTGATTGCGAAGAACAACTGCTGAAATTTTTATAGCGCAGCGGAACTATCTTCCCAATAATTTTTCTCACACATAACCTGTCTCGTTAAATCAGTAGACAGCCAGCCCATACACAGGTATTTTTTTGCCAACGCACTACCCTACCCACACACGGAGATGTTTATGATTCGCAAACTCGGTTTAATTGCCTTACTCGCTGCCACCTGCCAATTGGCTTTTGCAGACCAAACATTTGACGACAATATGGCAAAAGCCAAAAAAGGCGATGCTGCTGCACAGAATGCCGTGTCTGACGTATCCTAACGGTCGCGGTGATCGACAGCAAATCACGAAACCGCCAGAAGTTGGTTTCTCAAATCGCGAAAAGGAAGCCGCAGTTCAACTTAGGGCTTATCTACGAAGCAGGCTTGGGCGTAAACAGAAACTATGCATCCGCGGCACAGCTGGTATCACCAAAGCGCAGCAAACAAAAGAAGAATATCCGACTAGGCTTGTTGTATGAGAATGGCAAAGGCGTCAAACAAAACTACAAAAAAGCGCTACTTTAAGTAAAAATCATTTGAACATGGGCAGCATGCTAAATGCCAGCAGGAGAGCATGGCTAAAAAATTGCCGAACAAAGGCTGCTAAAAGGCCAAAAAAAAGCAGGAAACAAAATCACAAGAAAAATAACGTGACATTGCCGCAAAACCCGCAGCAACGCAGAAGTTGCGGGTTTTTTATTACGGATTTTTCTATTGTTCAAACTGTCTCCGCAAGCCAGCAAGTGGCCTTTGGCGCATGCAACAAGTGTGGGCTGGCGTGAATGCAAAGGTGGTTTTGATTGCAGCGGCTCATTCAACG
Source organism: Pseudomonadales bacterium (assembly GCA_041395665.1). Taxonomy (NCBI): domain Bacteria; kingdom Pseudomonadati; phylum Pseudomonadota; class Gammaproteobacteria; order Pseudomonadales; species Pseudomonadales bacterium. The sequence continues at coordinate 156,844 of JAWLAB010000004.1, read as the reverse complement.
TATTTCTCAACAGCGCAGATATTCATTTGCCGCGTACGGTAAATGCATGAGTTTCACTGCCGTATCCGACTGTGATAGCACAACCTTCACCACTCGTAGTTATAGCGTGCAGCAAGCCCGATCACGCTGGCATTTATGTCGGACAAGGGCGTTTTGATGTAGCGGCGGCAATATTGGATTGATTACGCGGAACATTTTTAATCGGCAACGGTTTTATCATCACAATAATTTAGATACTTAACTAGCGCGGGACATGTTGAAACCACATATCTCGCACCGTGAAAATTGCTGATCGGTATGGCGTTCGGCTTGTTTGCTTATCACCAGCGACTCCACGCTACACACAGTCGGCAGTTATTTGTTATGGGCAGCCATCTCTGAGCTGGTGATTTACCCTGGAAAGCCCAACAACACCAGCCGATTACGCCAAGTGCGTTATTTGGATTTTTCACAGCGGCGAGTTCAGGAATGATCCTTGCGATGCGCAAAAAACCGGGCAGCCTCGACTGATGATTGCGAATGGCGCCGAGCAGGCGCGTCGTGCGATCCAAATACAAGCAATCGCCGCTGGAGTGTTGCGAACACACCTTCGCGGTATTGTGAATGCCCGCTCGCGTTAAGCGTTTTGATCGGTCATCCATTTCAAACGCATCATAACCCATACGCAGCAAATCAGGCAGGCGCACTCCACGGGCAATTGACAGCAACCGCCATGCAGTGATGCAATAAACCTTTGGATAGAATTTTTGCAATATCTGCTTCGTTATTCATGACATTTTCTCGATAATAACACGCATCGATCTCTAAAGGCCAAATGCCATCCATCTCATTACGGCCGCTAACGCACAATTTATTGAAACAATTGGCAACAACAACGCGGATACGCAATTGCCGAAGCTCGGCATTATTGATGGCGATGATCTCGCTGGCATTGCCTGTGAATCCGATAGCGATGCACGATAATCAGCGACGCTCAGCAAACCTCAGTGAACAATACTTTGATGAACAGCGTTTTGCACACTGCCACAACACATTCACTGCTGGTGCAATCCGTCGATCAATGGATACCCGATGTACAAAATCTATTGAAACATTTTCAATTTTTACCGCGCTGGCGTTTAGATGACACATGGTGAGCTACACAACGGCGTAACCGCACTTTGATTATTACGATGTGTTTTTATTGCAAGCTTCTGGCAAACGCCGCTGGCAAATTGGGCAAGCCTGCGATGAAAACACGCCGCTGCAAAACAATGAGAAAATTAAATTGCTGCGCGATTTTCACACGCGAGAAGATCACATACTGCAGCTGCTTACGTGTATTTGCCCGCAGTCGTGGCACACTGGGGAACCGCATAGGCGACGAGGCATTATTTTGCCAAGAAATGTGCGAGTTTGGACACCGGCCGGATGATTTCGCGACATACTCTCCATTGATGCATGTTTTGCATCAACACGCAGCGCCGTCGATAATTTGATGGCCGCGTGGCAACAATCAAAAGTCATTCGTACAGCACTGGAATTGGGTGAGCTGGCGACAGAGCCACGCAACCTTGAGCACATCGCAGCTGACAAGCAGTGGACCAAACCTTCTTTACAAAACGCTTACCAATAAAAAATGGTTTTGAATCATCCTGCGGCTCGTATCGCATGATCCACAGTGCTAACTGCACGATGGCGGTTACTCAATCACACTCGCGCTGGGCAAACCTTTGTCACGGCATCCGGCCGATCACACGCTTCGATGAACAAGCCCTTGCTGGCATTGTCCATCGCGGCAGCTTAGGCATGGACGGAGACTACTCGTTTCAAACATGCTTTGGGAAACAAATAGCGGATTGATGTCCAAATCTGGTGCGTCCAATCGTGGGATCCACAATTTGGGAAGTTTCAATGTTCAGGATTGATGCGCACTGGTGTAAACTGCACTGGCCCACAGACTGTGCCTTATCAATTGCAATCGGTCGTTGCTGCCGATAAACATAAAAAATTTGTGTGGAAACGCACTCACGAAATTTGAATGTTCAGGGAAATCACCGCATAGCCGCCGGGCTTCAAAATGATCGGCAACAACGAAAAATACTTTGGAAACAAATGCTCTGCATACGGCATAAAAGCGCAAGGCATCGGTTTCGTAATTCGATTTTTTATCACTGCGCTCAACCAGGCACGCGCATCGCCAGATTAACGCCTACGTTGTGTCTTTGCACGGCTTTCTGCTGCATATCGCGTCAATATCGTGGAAATGACTTGCTTTATTCTGGCCTACGCCAGAAGCACAAGGTATTACCTGAGCCTAAACCGATAGCGGTGCAGCATCGCACACCATACTCAGCGCCGAATATCCCATAAGCACACTTTGTGTGAACTCCAAAAAGGCGGTTCGCGCGCGCTGATATTGCCTCAATAAAGCGAAATGTTTCCGTGCAAAAATCGCATTGGACGTGCAGTTTGCCCAAGCACATCTGCTGGGGCAAACCATAAAAACCCAAACCACCATGGATACCCGCAATAATGATGCCGCTTTTTCACAGCGCATCACTTCACTACCAAAACCAATACAGCGAGCATACCAATAAAATTTTGTTCCTGCACTGCCATGTAATGAAAACAAACCGACCACAATCGCGCCCAGTGTTGAACCCATGGCGGAAGGCGCCGAGCGTCAGACCTATTCATTCAGATTGTTTTCTGTAGAAGCTGGATGTCGGCGGTTCAAGAACGGCACCACCACAAAATACAGTGCCACAAAGTGTGGTAACAAATCAAAAGCAAATTAATCGGTGTGAAAACACAAAATACTCAATGATGGCCACTGATCTACAAAATGTATCAGCGCCGCGATAGACAATACGGCATAGCTGGCAATGCTCACCTGTAACAACAAAACCGCTGTTCGGCTGGGTCGCAAACAATAAACCCAACACAGTTCAACGCCAATCCGGTTAAAAAATTGGCAGTAAAATACGAATAAACGAGGGACTTCAGCATCACAGCACGCGAAAAAACGATTGCTTAAACCCGCGACAAATCCACAGGGGTAAATCAATCATGTGCGAAAAGAAACTGACTGCCGTTCGATTTTGCGAACCGCGCCTACGATCAACTGGAACGCTGCAGCCAGCAATAATGCACACATGCCGCATTGATCAACGCACCAATCTGCAAGCTGATTCAATGCATTGGACCAAAATTAAGCCACCGCGCACCAACCCGCACCCAGCGTATTCAATGCGTACAGCCATGCGCATTTTGGGGCTTCACCCGCGCCACCTTAGATCAGCGGCATGATGCCCATGCAAAACGTTGGCAGCAAAACTGAGGAATAACACTGCGCCGAGTGAAACAGTCGAAGCGCATGGAAAGGTTTACGATAGAGCACATCGTATAACCATTGCGCTCACTGCAAACAACCAATCACCAGTTTTGCCGCAGCAAACCACAACAAACAACGAAAGGGCTCTGAGCCTACCGGCCAAATAACCGCCTACCAAACTCCCCACCCCCATGCCCAACATAAAAGCCGACATGATGGTGGCGGCGTAAACATCCGCGGAATGTCACGGTCATATCACCTATACGCAATGCGAAGCGGAAAGAAAATAGCACCGTGCTGCACAGGACACGCCGCTAGAACGCGATTGCTGATTGTGCATATCCCATACCCTGTTGTTATCCGAGCATAAACGCGACCATCTGCTCTCGCGAGCACAATCCTCTATAATCGCCTCTTAACCATTCCTCCAACGTAACCTGACCGAGACCGCACCGCACCCCCAGCCCTCTCCGAGCAGTACCATCACAGCACCATCGAAGCCGAGGCACAGCAATTCTCGCGAGCAGCTTCTGTCACGAAGACCACAGCAAGAAAAAAGTTTTTGTCGATGTTCCCTACCCCAGCGGCAAATTGCACATGGGGCATGTGCGCAATTACACGATTGGCGATGTCATCAGCCGCTTCCAACGCATGCAGGGCAAAAAATGTTTTACAACGCGGATGGGATTGGCTTACCCGCTGAAAATGCGGCGATCAAAAACAATACCGCGCCGGCAAAATGGACTTACGAAAATATCGAATATGAAAGGCAATTGCAGTCATTGGGTTTTGGCTACGATTGGTCGCGAAATTGCCACCTGCCGCCCTGATTATTACAAATGGGAACAATGGTTTTTTACGCGCCTGTATGAAAAGGGTCTCGTCTACAAAAAAATGGCCACTGATATCCTGATTGTCAAACTGTACTCGCCAATGAACAAGTAGATGGCGCGGCTGGCGCTCTGGCGCGCTGGTCGACGCAAAGAAATTCCACAATGGTTTATCAAAATTACTGAACGCTGAACATTGCGATGGATAAATTGCCCAACTGGCCTGAGCAAGTGAAAACCATGCAGCGCAATTGGATGCAAATCGCGCGGCGTGACGATGCGTTTTGATTTGTGCAACACAATTGCCGGTCACGACAGCTTGAAATTTACACCACGCGCCCCGACACTTTAATGGGCGTGACTTTTATGAGTTTTTTGGCAGAACATCCCATCGCACAAGCCGCTGCAGAAAATAATGCGGCACTGAAACAATTTCTCGCTGAATGCAAATTGCAATCCGTTGCCGAAGCTGACATGGCAACAATGGAGAAAAAAGGTTTCGATACCGGCTTAAAAGCACTGCATCCGATCAATGGCCGCGAAGTGCCGGTGTGGTCGCCAATTATGTGCTGATGGATTACGGCTCTGCGAGGTAATGGCGTGCCTGCACGATCAGCGCGATTATGAATTTGCAAAAAAATAATGCGATTGGAGCAAGTCATCACACCCAATGGTATGCGCCTTGCGATATTGCTACCGCTGCTTTTACTGAAAAAGGCATCCTGATCAACTCGGGTGATTTCGATGGTTTAGATTTTGATGCTGCGTTCGATGCCATCGCCACCCGCTTAGAAAGTTTGGGCAAAGGCCGCATCACGCTGAATTATCGTTTGCGCGACTGGGGTGTATCCGCACAACGCTATTGGGGCGCACCCATCCCGTTTTTCAATTTGCCCGGAAAGGCGGCGAAATTCCTGTGCCGCTGAATCGCCTGCCTGTTATGCCAGAAGAAGTGGTGATGGATGGCGTAAACTCGCCCATCAACCCGCGGATGGCGTAAAACTTCACTCGACGGAAAAGCTGTCGAACACGAAACCGATACCTTCGACACTTTCATGGAATCGTCTTGGTATTACGCGCGTTACACCTGCCCGAATTTCCAAGACGGCATGTTGGATCCCAACGCCGCTAATTATTGGCTGCCGGTGGATCAATACATTGGCGGTATCGAACACGCGATTTTGCATTTGTTGTACGCGCGCTTTTTTCACAAATTGATGCGCGATGAAGGTTTGGTGCAATGCGACGAACCGTTTCAGCGCCTGCTCTGCCAAGGCATGGTATTGAAAGACGGCAGCAAGATGTCGAAATCCAAAGGCAACACGGTTGATCCGCAAGCTTTGATTGAACAATACGGCGCCGACACCGTGCGTTTGTTCATCATGTTTGCCGCACCGCCAGAGCAATCATTGGAATGGAGCGATGCCGGCGTTGAAGGCGCGCACCGTTTCTTGAAGCGTTTGTGGCGCGCGGTGTTTACGCACACACAAGCTAGTGGCGCGATCACAACCATTGACGCCAATGCCTTGGATGAGCAACAAAAAGCCCTGCGCCGAAAAACACACGAAACCATCGCCAAAGTAAGTAGTGATTACGGTGATCGCCTGACCTTCAACACTGCAATTGCAGCAGTGATGGAATTGCTGAACGATATCTACAAAATCACGGATCGCAGCAACGCCCAGACGCTTGCGGTAGAACACGAGGCTCTAGAAACCGCTGTGTTGTTGTTGGCTCCGGTAGCGCCACACATTGCGCACTATTTGTGGCAAGCACTCGGCCATGCCGATACGGTGATCGACACGGCTTGGCCGGTCGTAGATACTGCGGCACTGGCCAAAACCAGCATTGAGTTGGCGGTACAAGTGAATGGCAAGCTGCGCGGCACGATTACCGTTGCACCTAACGCAACACAAGCTGACGCTGAAACTGCTGCACGCCAAAATGAAAATGTTAAAAAATTTATCGATGACAAAGAAATCCGCAAAGTGATCTTTGTTCCAGGAAAACTGCTCAACATCGTCGTGGGATAACACATGAAAATCCGTCACTTAATCGCTCTCGCACTCTGCTCACTCTTCATCACGGGTTGTGGCTGGCATTTGCGTGGCAGCAATGAGTCTGTCGCCAACATCCAATCACTGAATCTTCTTTCAGGCCAAGCCTACGGCGAAATGGAACGCTCTTTACGCAAAGAAATGCAACGACAAAAAATTAAAGAAGGCGATGCAAGCGGCCTAACACTGACCATCATCGACCAAGAGTTGCGCCAAAACTTGTTGGCTTACAACGACAACATCAACGCCGCCATGTTCGAAATAGAATTGATTGTTCGTTTTACTGTCACCAACGCGCAAGGCGAAACCATTATCCCGCCTAACTCCGAACGCGTCGTTCGCACCTACGAGCCCAGCAATAATCGCAGACTGGCTACGGACCGTGAGGCAAGCTTAATCAAAAAAGAAGCGTATGAAGAACTTGCCATTAACATCCTTCGCCGCGTCAACTATTTAGTTGGCGAAAAAAAGTAATTTTTTGAATCGAACTTGTGCGCATCTACCCTGAAAGACTGGCGCAACAGTTAGAAAAATCGCCAGCTGCTCTGTACTGGATTGCTGGCGACGAACCCCTACTTGCACAGGAAGCTTGTGACACCGTTCGTGCAGCAGCACTAAAACAAGGCTACACGGAACGCAAAGTTTTTTACCCTGAAAAAAAAGATCAGTGGCAGGAAGTGATTGCTGAAGCTAACGCGCTTTCACTGTTCGCCGATCGCTGTTTGATTGATATTCGCACTTCAGTGAGCAAATTAGACCACGCGTTGCTCTTGGAATATTTAGAACGCCCCAGCAGTGACAGCCTGCTGTTGATCTACACCGACAAAGTTGAGAGCGCCAGCCAAAAAACGCAGTGGTTCAAAGCGATGGAACAAGCTTGCGCTTTTGTACCCATTACACCGCTGGATCAAGCGCGTTTTCCACAGTGGCTCGCTGATCGTGCGCGCAAAAAATCTCTTGCTTTATCGCCGGATGCACTCAATTTGTTAGTCGAACGCACCGAAGGCAATCTACTCGCTGCCACACAAGAAATTGAAAAATTAGCACTGCAATTTGGCTCAACCAATATCAGCGTAGAACAAGTTGAAGCCAGTGCGGGCGATCACGCGCATTACGATATTTTTACGCTCAATGATGCGCTGCTCAATGGTGACACTGCGTACGCCCTAAAAATCTTGTACACACTGAAACAAGAAGGTAGCAATGCACTGGCAGTATTGGGTGCATTAACACGCGAACTGCGCCAGTTGGCGACAGCCGGTGAGATGATTGCCAACGGTGTATCAGCAAACAATGTGATGCGACAATTGGGTGTATGGGAAAAACGCCAGCCTGTATTTAATCGTGCACTACAACGCTTAAAGCCTGCACATACACGCCAAATCGTACAGTGCATGGCACAGGTTGATCAGTCTGTTAAGGGCATGACTGGCCGCGACCCATGGGATGTCATGGAGTCGCTGTGTCTACTTGTCTGTGGGCAAACAGCAACGCCGCTGTAACAAATTATTTCTCCTTACCGAAACATGTCGATACGACAACCGCTCATTCCTGCAAAGCTGCATTGGCAAAATGACACACCCGAAGCTGTGGATTTTGGCGATATTTATTTCTCGCGCGATAACGGTTTAGATGAATCGCTCCATGTTTTTTTAGCAAGCAATCAGTTGCGCGAACGCTGGCAGCAACTGTCAGAAAAATCCATTTTTGTGATTGGCGAAACCGGCTTTGGCACGGGGTTAAATTTTTTACTCGCTTGGCAACTTTGGCTAGAAACAGCACCTAAAGATGCGCAGCTTTTTTTTATTTCCACTGAATTACATCCACTCACTCAGCCAGATTTATCGCACGCACTTTCACACTGGAGCGAAATAAAACCACTGTCTGATGAGTTGCTGCTGAACTATCCCGCGCTGACACCTGGCTTTCACAGCGTAAAACTTGCTAACGGTCGCATCACGCTTTTATTGTTGTTGGGCGATGCCAATGAAACACTGCCGCAATTAGCTGACGCACAAAACGCTGTTATAGAAAATGATCCTTGGGCTGTTGATGCGTGGTTTTTGGATGGCTTTGCACCAGCAAAAAACCCGCAACTGTGGCAAGACACACTGCTCACTCAAATAGCTGCCTTATCCAAAGTAGGCACAACACTCGCAACATTCACTGCCGTAGGACAAGTGCGCCGCGAATTAACTACGCTTGGATTTTCTGTTGCCAAAGTGGCAGGCTACGGTCGAAAACGCGAAATGCTCACCGCGACATTGATCGAAAAAAAATCAACGCTATTTTTACAACCAGAAACGCCGTGGCTAAGCCATAGCAACATTCAAACAAAACCAGAACGCGTGATTGTGATTGGCGCAGGGCTAGCGGGATGCCATATCGCACGCACTTTGGCTGCACGCAATATCCGCGTCACAGTGATTGATCAACACGCAGCCCCAGCGCAAGAAGCCTCCGGTAACCCACAGGGCGCGCTGTACACCAAACTCTCTGCCAACAACGCTGTTTTGACGCAGTTTGGCATCAGCAGTTTGCAATACGCGTTGCGCCACTATCAGCAACCTGCACTGCGCGATGTATTTTCTGCTTGCGGCTTACTACAACTTACAGAAAAACACGATCAAAACCTCGCACATTTTTTATCCAACAACCCAGAGTTCGCGCATTGGATTGACGGCAAAGAAGCATCCAAAAAAAGCGGTATTGCACTCACACGCGGCGGCTGGTGGTTGCCACAATCAGGCTGGATAGACCCACAACGGTTATGCAAAAAACTACTCGACCATCCAATGATTGAAACGCGTTTTGATTGCACTATCAGCGACATCCAGCGCGAGCAAACGACATGGGAACTGTTTGACTCACAAAAAAACTTGATTGATGCCAGCGCGCACCTTGTTATTGCTTGCGCACAAGCCTCTGCGCGTTTTTCACAAACACAATGGCTGCCACTGCGCGCAGTGCGCGGGCAAATCACCACACTTCCCGCCTCGAAAATAAGCCAGACATTGCGCTGCGTTGTTTGCGATGAAGGCTATCTCACGCCTGCACACCAGCAGCAACACTGTCTCGGTGCGAGTTTTGTGCCGGACGATACCAGCGCCGAGTTACGACTCAACGAGCAGCAACACAATCTGAATTTACTGCGCGATATTTCTCCTGCATTGCACGAGCACTGGAACAATATCGAACTACAAGGTCGCGCGGCACTGCGCTGCACAACACCCGATCATTTGCCGATGGTAGGCGCACTGCCAAATCGCGATATTTTCTTGCAGCACTATGCAAAGTTGCGCCACAACGCGAAAGCCGTGATCAATCAAGCAGGCAGTTATGTAGATGGTTTATGGCTTTTGACAGGATTTGGCGGGCGCGGGCTTTGCTACATTCCTCTCGCCGCAGAATTGTTAGCCGCACAAATGCTGCACGAGCCGCGACCCCTGCCGCGCGAAATTCAACAGGCGCTGGCGCCAGCGCGTTTTGTGATTCGCGAGTTGGTGCAGACGCATGCGGGGCGATAATTTTTAATCTTCAGATACAGCAATAAGCTGCTGATTCAACTCGCCATGCTCTCGCAGCACCTGCGTCAATTTTTCTAATCGTTGTGCGCCAGTACACAAACTGTTAACTTTATTCGCAATCGCAAAACGACCGCGCAACCCCTGCTCGATATCGAACAACACTTCACGCAATTCATTGATAGGGTTCATGCTGCAAGTCTGGCAAATGCCTTTTTGCTTGCGATTGTGCCCTAGCTTTAAGGCATCCATGTCTTCGATAGAAAAATCATAGATTGAACCCAACGGTGTTTTCTTTTCCCAATCTTGGCAACACAGGTAATACTGACCATTCCAGCCAATAAAAACTGAATAAAAAGCGATGGCGCACAACTCGGTAAAACCTTTGTTGTGCAAAATATTGACGGCTTCACGCCAATGCTTGCGGTTATCCAAAAATTGAAACGGTTTATCGTGTGAGCCGCCGCGGTTTTCTTCGCGCGTTACATGCACATAATCTGCACCAGCATGTTGCCAAAACTGCACAATCTCATCAATTTGCTGTGCGTTATCATCATGGCGCACAACGGTGATTTGAACATGACAGCGGCCGCGCGATTGCGCAATAAAATCCACAATATTGTCGCGCGTCACCGCAAAAGGCAGACCGTAAACACGGTCATAGGCTTCGCCAATATCACTGACACTGAATGCGATTGTTTTTAATCCGGCATCCAATAAACCAGCTGTCAGCGCAGGCGTCAGGCGTGAGCCGTTGGAAACAATATCAACACACAAGCCTCGCTGAATGCCGTGAGTCACAAACTCTAAAAAATGCGGGTGCAACATCGGCTCGCCTAAACCGGTCAACGATGCTTTGGTGTGACCGCCCATCTCCAACACACGATCAATCACTTTGTCGAAAATTTCCATGCTCATAAAGCCCTGCTTGGGCGTTTTCTCGCGCGGGCAAAAATCACAGGTGGCGTTGCACCGGTTGGTCAATTCAATATCAATGATGCGATCAAGGATTTTCAAAATCGTGGCTCACACTGCACTGCTGCAGCCCATAGGAATGCTCAAAACCTAACACACTACACCTACCCGCGCCATTCTGCCGCCCATCCCCCTGTATAATCGGCGGCCATTTTTCTGCTTTTTTTGCCGTTATCGCCATGGATAAAACCTACCAACCTCACGCCATTGAAACCCGCTGGTACAACGAGTGGGAAACACAGGGCTATTTCCAGCCTTCCGGCGTGGGTTCGCCCTACACCATCATGATTCCGCCGCCGAATGTCACCGGCAGCCTGCACATGGGTCACGGCTTCAACAACGCGGTGATGGACACCCTCACCCGCTACCACCGCATGCTGGGCTGCAACACGCTTTGGCAGCCAGGCACGGACCACGCCGGCATCGCAACGCAAATGGTGGTGGAGCGACAACTCGCTGCGCAAAACATCACGCGCCACGATCTCGGCCGCGACAAGTTTTTGGAAAAAGTGTGGGAGTGGAAAGCGCAAAGCGGCGGCACTATCACGCAACAAATTCGCCGTCTCGGTTCATCGGTTGATTGGTCGCGCGAACGCTTCACGATGGACGACGGTTTATCCGAAGCCGTTAAAGAAGCGTTTGTGCGCTTGCATGAAGACGGTTTGATTTATCGCGGCAAGCGCCTCGTGAATTGGGATCCAAAACTTCACACCGCGATTTCTGATTTGGAAGTGATCAGCGAAGAAGAAAAAGGTTCGCTGTGGCATTTGCGTTATCCCGTCGATGGCACTAACGATGTACTGGTTGTCGCCACCACACGCCCAGAAACCATGCTGGGTGATTCTGCTGTCGCTGTGCATCCTGAAGATGATCGTTATAAACATTTGATCGGCAAACAAGTGAAGTTGCCGATTACGGGTCGCTTAGTACCCATCATCGCTGACGATTATGTCGATAAAGAATTCGGCACCGGCGTTGTCAAAATTACACCCGCGCATGATTTTAATGATTACGAAGTCGGTAAACGCCACAACTTACCGCTGTTCAATATTTTTGATCGCGACGCTGCGGTTTGTGCAGCAGATCTCGGCATTCCTGACGACTATCAACAGTTGGATCGTTTTTCTGCACGCAAAAAAATTGTCGCACAAGCAGAAACCGAAGGTTGGTTAGAAAAAATTGAACCGCACACTTTAAAAGTGCCGCGCGGTGATCGTTCAGGCGTAGTTATCGAGCCTTGGCTCACGGATCAGTGGTATGTCTCCACACAACCACTGGCAAAAGAAGCCATCGCCGCCGTTGAAGACGGACGCATTCAATTCGTGCCCAAGCAATACGAAAATATGTATTTTTCTTGGATGCGCGATATTCAAGATTGGTGTATCTCGCGCCAGCTGTGGTGGGGGCATCGCATTCCTGCGTGGTATGACGATAACGGCAATGTTTTTGTCGGCCGTAACGAACAAGAAGTGCGCGCCAAGCACGCACTCGGCAATGACATTGCACTGCGCCAAGACGACGATGTACTCGACACCTGGTTTTCTTCTGCACTGTGGACTTTCTCCACGCTCGGCTGGCCAAACAACACGCCTGAATTAAAAACTTTCCACCCGACCGATGTGTTAGTCACCGGCTTTGACATCATTTTCTTCTGGGTTGCGCGTATGATCATGATGACGACGCACTTCATGAAAAATGATGACGGTACGCCGCAAGTGCCATTCAAAACTGTATATGTACACGGCTTGGTGCGCGACGCACAAGGACAAAAAATGTCCAAGTCGAAAGGCAATGTGTTAGACCCTATCGACTTGATTGACGGCATTGAGCTGGAAGCACTGGTCGCCAAACGCACCACCGGCATGATGCAGCCGCAACTGGCAGAAAAAATTGAAAAAGCCACGCGCAAAGAATTTCCAGACGGCCTCAACGCCTACGGCACCGACGCGCTGCGCTTCACCTTTTTATCGCTCGCTTCTACCGGACGCGATATTAAATTTGATGTCGGTCGCATCGAAGGCTTCCGCAACTTCTGCAACAAAATTTGGAATGCTTCGCGCTATGTGTTGATGAATTGCGAAGAGCAAAATTGCGCACAGGACGGATCAACGGATTACACGCTGTCTTTAGCAGATCGCTGGATTGTATCGCGCTTACAGCAAGCTGAGAAAACGATTGCTGCAGCGATTGCACAATTCCGTTTTGATCTCGCCACGCAAGCGGTGTACGACTTCTTCTGGAATGAATACTGCGACTGGTATTTGGAATTATCGAAACCCGTTTTGAATGATGCCAACGCCAGCGAAGCACAAAAACGCGGCACTCGTCGCACACTGATTCGCGTTTTAGAAGCCAGCTTGCGTTTGATGCATCCAATGATGCCTTTCATCACCGAAGAAATTTGGCAGCGCGTAAAAGTATTAGCTGGAGCAGCAGGCAATAGCATTATGTTAGCGCGCTATCCACAAGCCAATGAACAGAAAACCGATGCACAAGCAGAAGCGGATATCGCTTGGTTGCAACAAGTCATCCTCGGCATTCGCAATATTCGCGGTGAAATGAATATCGCTCCGGGCAAACCGCTGCCAGTTCTGCTGCGCAATGGTGACGCACAAGACCGCACACGCCTCGCCGACAACCAATTATTTTTGATGAAGCTTGCCAATATCGCCAGCATCGAATGGTTGACGGCTGACGCGGCAGCACCCTTGGCAGCAACTGCACTGGTCGGCACGCTAGAAATTTTGATTCCGATGAGTGATTTGATTGATAAAAACGCAGAGCTTGCGCGACTGCAAAAAGAAATCGACAAACTGCAAAAAGATTGCGAACGACAGCAAGGCAAATTATCGAACGACAGCTTTGTCACCAAAGCACCGCCAGAAGTGATTGCCAAAGAGCGCGAAAAATTGGCAGACAACGAGCGCTCGTTGCAAAAATTGCGCGAACAAATGGGTGTTATTCAAGCACTGTGAATGGGTTAAAGCTGTTTGCGCTGACGCTTTTCTGTGTTTTTCTCTGTGGCTGTGCGCATCGCGTAGAAACACACACAGAAAAAGAGCAGCGCATACAAACTTTAGCCATAGAACTGAGGCAACTCGCGCCCAACAGCACGCCACAAGCTGCACAACAGTTGGCAGAAACCGCTGTCAATCGCGCCGAGCAATTGCGCACAGAATACGGCGTTACGCTAGCGCCTTGGCTGCACAACATTGAAGTGAACTCTGGCATCAAACCGCGGGGCTTGTGTTTTCACTATGCAAAAGATCTCGCCGTTGCCGTGCAACCGCAGCTCTCACCGTATTGGCAAATGTATCGCGTGCAAGCACGCCCAAAACAACTGCTAGAGCACAACGCTATTGTCATCACGCGTAAAGGTGACGATTGGAAAAATGGCATCGTCTTAGATGCGTGGCGCAACGCCGGTGTGCTGTATTTTGGCGATGTGATGGCGGACAAATATCCGTGGCAGCTTAAAAAGCAGTGAGGGCTGAGTGAACCTATCAGACGCCAATCCGGCTAGCCGCCCTGCCGCGCTCTGCTGTTATATTTATCTCATCATGTATATACTGGATATACATATTCAGTGAGCAACACCATGCAAACTCGCGTTTTCAAAAGCGGCAATTCTCAAGCCGTGCGCATCCCTAAGGAATTGAATTTCCCAGATACCTTGCAGGACGTGGAAATCGAACGCCGTGGCAATGAACTGGTGATCCGCCCATTGCGCCAACAAAAACTGCATGGGCTACAGGCAAAACTCGCCGCTTTCAGTGCTGACTTTCTGGCAAACGGGCGACCACCCGCCGAACCTGAAACCGATCGTGCGGGCTGGTGACATGCGCTACCTGCTGGACACCAATATCTGCATCTACCTGATCCGTCGTCACCCACCGGAAGTGTTACACCGGCTGGAAAGCCTTTACTGCGGCGAAGCGATGATGTCTGTGGTGACGCTGGCCGAGCTACGCGCTGGCGTGGAAATGCACGCCGCCACTCGCCAACAGAATGAACAGGCATTGGCAGGCTTGCTGGAGATGATTCCCGCCTTACCTTTTGGCAATCAGGAAGCAGAGAGCTACGGCATCCTGCGCGCTGCAGTGCGCGATCGGCAGCGCAATGCGCTGGATCGCCTAATTGCAGCTCACGCCTTGAGCCTCAACCTCACGCTCGTCACCAACAATGAGCAAGATTTTCTGGGCTATCCCAACTTGCGAGTGGAAAACTGGGTAACGCAAGTGCACGAATCTGTCGGCACTTACCAAACCTGAATATTTCCGACTAGCCCGCCCTACCGCACCCCGCTAAAATACCGCCTCCTTTTGTGGCTCCCCCACTTCTTCTGAGGCTCTGATGATTACCCATCTCGACCATATCGCCATCGCTGTTCCTGATCTGCAAAAAGCCATCAGCCGCTTTCTGGAAGACTTCGGCCTCACCTTTAACGGCACGGAAGATGTGCCAGCCGCGAAAACCACCACGGCGTTTTTCCCCATTGCCGGCACGCAAATTGAGTTGGTGCACCCGCTGAACGGCGAAGGCCCGATTGCGAAATACCTCGAGAAAAACGGCAAAGGCGGCATTCACCACATCTGCTTCCGCTCCGACAACATTCTGGAAGATGTGGCGATGCTGCAAAGCAAGGGCTACCAATTCCTCTCTGATGCACCGACCCCTGGCGCACACGGCTGCCAAGTGATTTTTATCCACCCCAAATGCTGCGATGGCGTGCTGATTGAAATTAACCAGCCCGCTGACGACCACCACTGATTTTTTTCTGGAACCTATCTTATGAGCAACAAAACCATCGCTGATTGGCAAGCCTCCGTTGAAAAACAACTGAAAGGTAAGCCGCTGGATAGCCTGAATACCGAAACTCCTGAAGGCATCACGCTGAAGCCGCTGTACACGGCAGCGGATACCGCCAGCCTACCCAACGCCAACACGCTCCCCGGCTTCGAGCCGTTCTTGCGCGGCCCGCAAGCCACCATGTACGCCGGCAAGCCGTGGACAATTCGCCAGTACGCGGGCTTCTCCACCGCTGAAGAATCCAACGCCTTCTACCGCAAAGCTTTGGCAGCGGGCGGGCAAGGTGTTTCCGTGGCGTTTGACCTCGCCACCCACCGAGGCTATGACTCGGATCACCCGCGTGTGACGGGCGATGTCGGCAAAGCCGGTGTGGCGATTGATTCCGTGGAAGACATGAAAGTGTTGTTCGACAGCATCCCACTCGACAAAGTCTCGGTGTCGATGACCATGAACGGCGCGGTACTGCCAGTGTTGGCGGGCTACATCATCGCCGCCGAAGAACAAGGTGTGACGCAAGACCAGTTGGCTGGCACGATCCAAAACGACATCCTGAAAGAATTCATGGTGCGCAACACCTACATCTACCCGCCTGCACCTTCCATGAAAATCATCGGCGACATCATCGCCTACTGTTCAAAAAACCTGCCGAAGTTCAACACCATTTCCATCTCCGGCTATCACATTCAAGAAGCGGGTGCCGACGCTGCGCTGGAGTTGGCTTACACACTGGCTGACGGCAAGGAATACATCCGCACTGCACTCGCTGCGGGCTTGGATATCGACGCTTTCGCTGGTCGTCTGTCGTTCTTCTGGGGCATCTCCATGAACTTCTACATGGAAATCGCCAAGCTGCGTGCAGGCCGCTTGTTGTGGTCGCGCATCGTCAGCGAGTTCAACCCGAAAGACGCGCGCTCGAAAATGCTGCGCACACACAGCCAGACTTCCGGTTGGTCTTTGACCGAGCAAGACCCGTACAACAATGTGGTGCGCACCACCATCGAAGCGATGGCAGCCGTGTTCGGCGGCACACAATCGCTGCACACCAACGCGCTCGATGAAGCCATCGCCCTGCCGACGGAATTCTCGGCCCGCATTGCGCGCAACACGCAGCTCATCATCCAAGAAGAAACTGGCATCTGTAATGTGGTTGACCCGTGGGGCGGCTCATACATGATGGAAAGCCTGACGCAAGAATTGGCTGACAAAGCGTGGGCGCTGATCGAAGAAATCGAAAGCAAAGGCGGCATGGCGAAAGCGGTGGAATCCGGTTTGCCAAAAATGCGCATCGAAGAATCCGCAGCGAAAAAACAGGCGCGTATTGATCGCGGCGAAGATGTCATCGTCGGCGTGAACAAATACAAACTCGCCAAAGAAGACGATGTTGAAATTTTAGAAATCGACAATGTCGCCGTGCGCGAATCGCAAATCAAACGCTTGAACGATCTCAAAGCTAAGCGCGACAACGCCAAAGTCGAAGCCATCCTCAATCAACTGACGGAAGCTGCAAAAACTGGCAACGGCAACTTATTGGATCTAGCCGTACAAGCCACGCGCGCACGCGCTACTGTGGGTGAAATTTCATTTGCGCTGGAAAAAGAATTCGGTCGCTACAACGCACAAGCCCGCACGATTTCCGGCGTTTACGGAGGCGCATATCAAATGGATCAGGATTGGCAAAATATCGTCGAAGAAGTGAAACAATTTGCCGATAAAAACGGGCGCCGCCCGCGCATGCTGGTGTGCAAAATGGGTCAAGATGGTCACGATCGCGGCGCGAAAGTGATCGCCACCGCGTTTGCGGATTTGGGCTTCGATATCGACCTGTCACCGATGTTCTCCACACCGGCAGAAGTCGCCAAACAAGCCGTGGAAAACGATGTGCACATCGTCGGCTGTTCATCACAAGCCGCTGGCCACAAAACGCTGGTGCCGGAACTGATCGCTGAACTGAAAAAACTCGGCGCGGATGACATCATCGTCATCGCGGGCGGTGTAATCCCCAAACAGGATTACGACTTCCTGTTCAACGCCGGCGTGAAGTGTGTGTTTGGCCCCGGCACACAAATCCCCGTGGCGGCAAAAGAAGTGTTGGCGGCGATTAGGAGCTAAAGCCAATTATCAGAAACCAACCCCCAGAAAAAGCCCACTGAAAGTGGGCTTTTATTTAAGAGGAAAAAATGCCACCGCTGCGGTAGGATTATCAGCAACAACAAGAAATACTTCTATGCGAGCGCAACTGTGAAAGCTTTAGCCGCCAGAGTCATCCACTCCACCACCATTGATAGCAAGAACACAGCCAATTTACCCATTGTTCGCTCATTAAAAGTTCTGCTGGTAAAACCTTACCAACTTATTCCCGGGCCTACTCATGCTCCACCGATTGGTCTGCTGTATCTCGCATCCAATATACGAGCAACCTTAGGCGAACACATTGAAGTCCGTGTTTTGGATATGAAATTGCAGCAAATGGAAAACAACGCGATAGATTCAATACTGCAAGAATTTCAACCAGATGTTGTAGGTATCTCTGCTCTTAACTGTGAGGCTTATGCTGGGCATGCGCTAGCAAAACACATCAAGGCAACAAATCCCAATATCATTACTGTATTTGGCGGACCATATGCATTAAAAAATACAGAACAAATTTTACAAGACCCCAATATTGATTGGGTTTTTGAAGGCGCTGCCGATAGAACACTTCCACAAGCTTTAATGCTTTTGGCCCAAGGACAAGCTCCTAACGAGTCCATTCTAGGCATGTCATTTCGCCATCCCGATGGCTCTATTTGTCTTTCAGCACGCCAAGACCAAATCAACGACCTTGATAGCTTAGTGCCACCAGCATGGAATATGATTCAGCTAGACGCCTATGCTAAGGCTCCTAATATGGCACACAACTTACGAGGGAAACGCTACGCTTTGCTATTTACATCGCGTGGCTGCCCCTACCTGTGCAACTATTGTCACGATCTATTCTCAAAAAAATTTGTTTACCACAGCGTTGATTATGTTATTGCAGAAATAGAGCGTTTATACGAACAATATGGCGTTGATGAGTTTCATATTGTTGATGATATTTTTAATCTCCACAAACCACGACTCAAAGCCATTATGGGAGAGGTCACTCGCCGCTGGCCAGGAAAATTAAAATTTGCCTTCCCCAACGGCTTGCGCGCAGACATTCTTGATAAAGAAGTCATCGACGCATTAGCTAATGCAGGCACCTATCTTGTCTGCATAGCGATTGAAACCGTCACCCCACGCCTGCAACAATTAGTGGAAAAAAATCTAGACATAGAAAAAACCTGTCAAGCCATTACATTATTAAGTAAACGCAATATACAAGTGAATGGTTTTTTTATGCTTGGCTTTCCCACAGAGACACCCGAAGAAATAAAAAAAACCATTGCATTTGCCATAAACAGCAGGCTAACTCTCGCCTACTTCTTCTTTGTCACCCCCCAACCAGGAACCCCTATGTACGATCTTGCTATGCAAGAAAATGCCGATGTAACCCATCAAATGAGTCAAATTGAATCCACCCGCTATTTCACAAACTCTTGGTACTGAAGTGCATATGGGCACAAGCTCTCAATTTATTACGCAGTGCAAACTTACGGTTTTATTTGTCACCTAAGCGAATGTATTTGCTGATTAAGCACCTGAGCTTTCGGCTGGTTCTGAAAAATGCCCTTGGTTTTTTCAAAATGATTGTGCATGGATAATGAGATATTTCCAATGAACGCACATTCAGCTCAACTCATTAGCTCCGATCACTCATACAACCAGCCAGCTGCAACACCACAGCGTAAACTACGCGTACTACTTTTAAAACCTTATCAACAAATTGCAGCACCGCTGCAAGCACCACCACTTGGCTTACTTTACATAGCCTCTAGCATCCGAGAAGTGCTTGGCGATTTTGCGGAAATACGCATGATCGACATGAAGCTGCACCGCATGGAACCAGAAAAAATTCTGAGCACTCTCGAAGAATATGAGCCGGATATTGTGGGTTTTTCAGCACTGAATTATGAAGCGTATGCAGGGCACTGTATTGCAAAAATTGTTAAACAATTTCGCCCTTCTATCGTCACTGCGTTTGGCGGCCCCTATGCACTAAAAAATGCACCAACCATTCTCAATGACGAGAACATTGATTGGGTTTTCGAGGGTGCCGCTGACTACTCTTTTCCAGAAGCATTAGAGCGCCTCGCACAAAATAGAACCGTCGACGAGAAAATTTTGGGACTATCTTTTCGACGCGAAGATGGCTCCGTTTATATTTCAACAAAACAAGATCAAATCAATGACTTAGATAGCCTACCTCCGCCAGCATGGGACATGGTCAACCTTGACGCCTACGCCATCGAGCCCAATATGGCTGCTAATCTAAAAGGGAAACGCTACGCAATGTTGTTTACATCGCGTGGCTGCCCCTATCTGTGCAATTACTGCCACGATATTTTTTCCAAGAAATTTGTCTATCACAGTGTTGACTATGTCATTGCTGAAATAGAAAGACTGCACGAGCAATACGGCGTTGATGAATTTCAAATTGTTGATGATATTTTTAATCTACACAAACCGCGCCTGAAAGCCATCATGGGAGAGGTGCAGCGCCGCTGGCCTGGAAAATTAAAATTCGCCTTTCCTAATGGGCTCCGCGCCGACATTCTCGATGAAGAAGTCATTACGGCGCTGTGTGACGCCGGCACTTACGCCGTGTGTATTGCTGTGGAAACTGTAACCCCGCGTCTGCAAAACCTTGTTGAAAAACATCTGGACATTGAAAAAACGCGCCGCGCCATCGCACTATTTGGCAAGCGCAATATTCAAATCACTGGCTTTTTTATGCTCGGCTTCCCCACAGAAACACGAGAAGAAATAAAAGCAACGATAGATTTTGCTATCAATAGCGACCTCACGCTGGCTTTCTTTTTCTCTGTCGTACCGCAATTTGGTACGCCGCTTTATGATCTTGCTATGAGAGAAAACGCAGAAGTCACCACAAGATTAAGCCAAATTGACTCTGGCACTTATCGCAATTCACAATCTTGGTATCAGCAATCGTATAACTATCCCCTGGCGCACACACTGCGCATTGCCAATATTCGTTTTTATTTTTCACCACGACGCATAATCAAAATACTGCGCCATTGGAATTTCAAAGCACTGCTCAGAAGCCTTAAAGTTTTCCTGCGGATTCTTGTTACTTAAGCCAAGATACCCCCAATCCTTTGGGATACCCCCAAAGATACCCCCAACCCCTCAATATGCCCCCAATTGTGCCCCCATTTTGGTTGTGCTGTCACGGTACAGCTAAGAGCGTTTAGGTATCAAAAAGGCACAAAAAAGCCCGCAAATGCAGGCTTTAGGGTTTTCTTGGTATGTTGCGATATGGGGGAATGGTGGGTCGTGATGGATTCGAACCATCGACCAATTGGTTAAAAGCCAACTGCTCTACCGACTGAGCTAACGACCCTCGAAAGAGGCGCTTATCTTAATGTCTGAGCACAAAAAAACAAGTTTTTTTTACGCTTTTATTAGCGATTGATAGCGCGTTGGATCGGCAATACCTGCATCCTGAAACCCTTCGCGACGCAAGCGGCAGCTATCACAAACACCGCAAGCGGCGCCGCTGATATCGGCCTGATAACACGACACGGTTTGCGCGTAATCCACGCCCAAGCGGTTGCCTGCTTGGATGATGGCAGCCTTGCTCATGTGCAGTAGCGGCGCGTGTATGGTGATCGTGCGTCCTTCCACACCCGCCTTGGTGGCAAGATTTGCCAAGTTCTGAAAAGCCTCGATGTACGCAGGGCGGCAATCGGGATAACCGGAGTAATCCACCGCGTTCACGCCGATAAAAATATCACGCGCATCCAATACTTCTGCCCAACCCAGCGCAATCGACAAAAACACCGTGTTGCGCGCCGGCACATAAGTAACAGGAATACCTTCACTGGCATCCGTTGGCACAGCAATACTTTCGTCGGTGAGCGCAGAGCCGCCGATCGTAGAAAGATCCAGCGTGACGACTTTGTGCGTGATTGCACCACCAGCCGTTGATACTTTTTCTGCCGCCGCCAATTCGGAGCAGTGACGCTGACCGTAATCAAACGCCAAGGTATAACAGTCATACCCTTGCTCGCGCGCCATCGCCAATACCGTGGATGAATCCAATCCACCGGAAACCAAGATCACGGCTTTTTTTTGCGGCGAATTGTCAGCGACCACGCTCGTCACCCCAAATAATTTTGTGTAACTGCAACTGCATACGCACGGGTAAGTTATCCGCGATGATCCAATCGGCTAAATCGCGATACGACAACTGACCAAACGATGGCGAAAATAAAATCTCGCTCACTTTATCTTGCAGTTGGTATTGATCAATTTGCATACGCGCCCATTCGTAATCAGTGCGATCACACAACACAAATTTGATTTGATCATTGCTTGTCAACTGCACGATGTTTTCATAGCGATTGCGCGACAACTCACCCGATGCTGGCGTTTTCAAATCCAGTACGCGCGAAACACGCGTATCGACTTCATCAATCACCATCGCGCCGCCTGTTTCCAAAGAAACTGCGTAACCCGCATCGCACAACATTTTTAACAAAGGAATCGCGTTGGGCTGCGCTAACGGCTCGCCGCCCGTTACGGTAACAAAATGCGGCTGATATTCTGCCACCGCCGTAACAATAGCATCCAGAGACATCAACTGCCCGCCTTCAAATGCGTAAGCGGTATCGCAGTACACACAGCGCAGCGGGCAGCCGGTGAGACGCACAAAAACTGTTGGCAAACCGACGGTGCGTGTTTCACCTTGTAGCGAGAAAAAAATCTCGCTGATACGCAATGTTTTTTCAGAGGTATTCACAACAACAATCTGAAACAGTTACATAGATTCAAGATAACTTTTTGCTAAAGGCGCCGACTTAGAATTACCCGCTGCTACCGATTTCAGCAAAGATCTCGCCTGTTCAGTTTTTCCTTGCTGATTATAAATTTTGCCCAAGTTGTATCGCGCATCATCAGCTTTACTGTGATTGGGAAAGCGTTCAATCAGTGAGGAAAACGCTTTGGCCGAGCCATCCATATCGCCCTTTGTTTGATAAATAAAACCCAACCAAAACAGTGAGCTACCCGCGTAATTACTGTTGGGATATTGCTGAGTAATTCCTTGAAAAGCGGCACCTGCTTTATCATTTTCTTTGTTTTTCAACAAACTGTATGCCGCATCGTATTCTGCTTGCCCATCATTATTGACTGCAGGCGCGTTGCTATTCATTGTGGTTGCCGTGCTGGCACCGACACTCGCGTCATTGCTTGTAGAAGCTGCATTTGCCGCACCTTGTGCCATCGCCATTTGCTGTTTGCTCAAGTTATCAATCGCGTGCTGCTGCTCTTCCAACTGCCCGCGCAAATTAGCCACTTCATCACGCAGTTGCTGTACTTGCATAAACAAACTGCCACTACTCGCGTCACCGCCATTATTGACAGTGCCGCTAGAAACGCTGGAACTCGAAACATTTTGTTCTGTGCCATACGTTTGCGCATCAGTCGTTGCACTGATTGCAGAGCTATTACCGTTGCTTACCGTTGCTCGTTGTTGCTGCGTACTGAGGTCAACCACTTGTGCTGGTGCAGCCAATGCAACTTGGCAGAACGACAAAACACTAACCATCACTGCTATTTTTTTTATCTTGCTCATGGATTTATCTCCAAGGATATAAATCAATATCGAAACAAATTGCGTTGCTAAAAAACAAAAAAGGCCAGCCTGACGCTGACCCTTTTTGTCAGCTTTTACACTGACCACCAAAAAAATTGGCGTTTTTATTTAACGATTTCTACGCGACGATTTTTGCTGTACGCAAATTCATCACTGCCTTCAACAGCAGGACGCTCTTCGCCAAAGCTCACCACTTCCAATTGGCTAGAGCTTACGCCACGCATAGACAGATAGTCGGCCACTGATTTGCCACGGCGCTCACCGAGTGCCATGTTGTACTCACGAGTACCGCGCTCGTCGGTATTGCCTTGCAATACGGCATGTTGACCAGAGCTTTTCAGTAATTCGCTGTATGCGTTCAACATTTCTTCAGAAGCTGGTTGAATGTTGGCACTATCGAATTCGAAATACACCACATTGCCGTATTGATCAGAAACAGAACCCCAATCACCACTACCAGAACCAATACCGCGAGTATCCGCACCGCTCAAACCATCCATGCCACTGCTGCCATTCGCAGAACCGTCACCTTCTTCACTGCTCTGTTGGCTAGAGCAACCAGCCACTAAAAGAACGGCGAAAACTACACCGAGAATTTTTTGCATAATTGACATAACTATTTCCTTCGTAAGCGAGTGAAAAATAAGAAAAATTACAACGGGCGCGATTATAGCATCTCAAATTTGAATCGCGCTTCTAAAAATTAAGGTGTGCGAAATGGCCCCCAAGCCGGCTCGCGCACATCGGCATTGTTTACCGGCACAGTCACTTGTACACCACCATCAACCGATACGGTAGACAACACCGAGCGGCCACCGCGCTTGGTGGCATACATGATCATGCGACCGTTAGGTGCCAACGCTGGTGACTCATCCAAACTGGTTTGCGTTAATACAGTGACACGGCCTGATTTCACATCCTGTACGGCCGTGTGAAACACACCGTCACGGCGATGGATAAACGAATACAACTTACCATCCTTACTCATGCGGCCATGTGCGTTGTAATCACCCTCGTAGGTCACGCGCTCCGTCTGACCTCCACCCACAGAAACCTTGTACAACTGCGGTTTACCGCCGCGACTGGAGGTAAAAATGATGGCACTGCCATCAGCAGTCCAGCTAGGTTCGGTATCAATGCCAGGGTGGTTCGTCATCTGGCGCAGCTGCCGGCTGGCAATATCCATGACATAGATATCGGGGTTACCGCCTTTGGATAAGCAAATCGCCAAGCTGCGGCCATCCGGTGAAAATGAAGGCGCACCGTTCAACCCAGGGAAGCTAGTCAAGCGTTCACGGCGGCCTGTTGCCAGTGTTTGCATATAAATGCCAGGACGACCGCCTTCAAAAGACACATACACAATTTGCTTACCATCGGGCGACCAATCCGGCGACAACACAGGCTCTGTACTGGTCATCAACACTTGCTCACGCGCACCGTCTTGATCCGCCATATACAGTTTTACATTGCCAACACCACCGCCCACATAAACAACGCGTGTTTGGAAAACTCCACGAAAACCGGTCAGCGTTTCATACACTTGATCGCTGATGTAATGCGAGAGATCACGCAAGTTATTCGGTCCACCCTGAATGGTCTTGCTGAACATCACTTTCTGACCATTCACATCACACAAAATAAAGTTGGCCGCAAAACCTCCATTACCCAGTGGCGACAACTGACCCGTTACCAAATACTCCGCACCTGTCATGCGCCAATCGCGGTACACCACTTCCGATTCCGAATGTGGGAACGACAACATATTTTGTTTTTCGATAGGCTTAAATTGGCCGCTGCGATACAAATCACTGGAAACAATTTCTGCCACTTGATCACCGCTAAAACCTGCACCACTCCAAGAAAAAGGAATAACAGCAATCGGCGTTGGATTGCGACCGCCTTTATCAATATTGATGGTCAAGCGCTGTGCATTGACTACGCTGCAAGCCAATAAAAATAAAAAACCGGCAGCAATTTTTTCATAGTAATTTTATTCATATCGGCACAGCCTCTTACATAAGAAGATCTTGAGGATCAAATTTGAGATCGAAATCGCGGAACATTTTAAGTTCTTCTGGCTTCATTTTGTCGGTTATATCTTTGAATGTCTCAACTTTTCGCACAGCCGCTTCAGCAGCCAAATCAAATGCTCGGTCGCCACTGCTTTGCACAACCGTGACATTTTCAACCAAACCTGTACCCGACAGTTGAATACGCAAAATGACCACCATGCCAGGGCGTGCATTGGGCGGGCGATTCCAATTACTTTCAATGCGATCAGCAATCAAGCCCACCCATTTACCCAGCTGTTCTGCACTCAGTTCACCGGTGCGCGTAATGTCTTCATCATTAAGCATGGCTTGCAATGCCATGTCAGCCTCTTTACTGAGCTTTTCTTTCTGAATAGCGGACTGCGCTGCCTGTTTCTTAGCTGCTTGTTTTGCATCTTGTTTCGGTGGCTCAGGTTTCTTTTCTGGCTGCTTTTTTGTCTCTACTTTCTTGGGTTCGACTTTCTTAGGTTCTGCTTTTTTAGTCTCAACTTTTTTAGGTTCCGTTTTTTTAGGCTCCGCTTTTTTAGGTTCTGGCTTCGGCGGCTCAGGCTTCACCACCACAGGCGATGGTTTATCTACCGGCTTCACTTCTGGCGGTTTTTCTTTGGGTTTTACCACTTCAGGCTTGGGTGGCTCGGGCTTAGGCGGCTCAGGTTTAGGTGGTTCTGGTTTAGGCGGCTCGGGCTGCGGCTTACTTTTTTCTTGCCTTTGCGTCTGCGTGCGCTGCTGCGGCATGGTGGATTTTGGTGCATACACCAAGGCGGCTTTCATCATGGCAGGCGGCGCCATCGCCTTTTGTTCTTTGTGCAAGAACCAGCCGCCCATCAACAGAAAAACCAAAATAATGTGCAGGCCGACGCTCATCCCCAAAGGGCGAGCTAAGCCTTCATTGCGCACATCAGACACGAGGGCAAACTCACTTCTTCACAGGGGTAGATGGCGGCTCCGTCACCAACCCCACATTGTCAACACCCACCGCTTGCAGTGCGCCCATCACTTCAACCACCGTGCCGTAATCCACGCGCGCATCACCCCACACCAACACCGGGGTTTTGGGTTTAGTGGTGCGCACCTTGCGTACTTGTTCCGCAATATCCGCCAAAGGTACAGCAGCGTTTTGATCAGAACCTAAATTGATGTAGAAAGTTTTGTCCTGCTTCACCGACACAATCAGCGGCTCTTCCTGTGTATCCATCGGCTCCGTGCTGGCTTGCGGCAATTGCACTTCTACACCCTGCATCAATAGAGGTGCTGTCACCATAAAAACAATCAGCAAAACCAGACAGACATCGATCCACGGAACGACATTAATCTCCGCTTTCTGTTCGTGTTTTTTGCGCCGTCTCACTCGCCGCCTCCGCGCATGACTGAGTGCGCTTGACGATGCAAAATACTGGAAAATTCATCGGCAAAAGTTTCATAACGCGCCAGCTGTCTGTTCAAACGCGCGGTATAACGGTTGTACGCAATAACAGCAGGAATTGCTGCAAATAAACCGATGCCGGTAGCAAACAATGCTTCAGAAATACCAGGCGCAACAACCGCTAAAGTTGCTTGTTTCATCGCTGCCAATCCATGAAACGAATCCATGATGCCCAACACCGTGCCGAACAAACCGATGTACGGACTTGCCGATGCCACATTCGCCAAAAACGGCAAATGCTTTTCCAAAAATTCTTCTTCACGCGCCAAGGCAACACGCATCGCGCGCTGCGTGCCTTCCATTACCGCATCTGCTTCGATACCTGGCTGTTTGCGCAAGCGCGTGAACTCTTTGAAACCGGCACGAAAAATACTTTCCAAACCGTTCACTTCACCATGGTGCGCGCGATCGTTGCCTTCACGGTACAAACGACTGAGATCAATGCCGGACCAAAAAGCGTGCTCAAACTGATGAAAGCTGATTTCGGCATCGCGGTAATCGAGCCAGCGACGAATAATCATCGCCCAAGACACTAAAGAGCCACCCAATAAAGTCAGAATCACTAACTTAATCGGCAGAGCCGCGTGCATGAATAATCCAAATAACGACAGCGATTGATTAGCTGTTTCCACAACGATTTCCCCCAAACAAACGCGCTGGCATTCAGCGCCAAAATATTACTGCTCAAATCCCAGTATCACTGATACAAAATCACTGATTCAAACTTTGTTTCACTTGCTCAAACATCACCTCGGGCATTGCACAAGGTTTTTGCGTGGCACGATCAACACAAGCGATACGCACTTCACCGCGACACAGCAGCTCCCCCCCACGAGAAACTAACTGTTCAAAGATGATATTGCTGCGCGCTACTTTCAACGGCGTTGCCGTCACGATCAGCTCATCATCCAGCCGCGCAGCGCCAAGATACTGCACATTGGCAGTATGCACCACAAACATTTTCTCCTCGGAAAAAATAGCGGTTTTGCCGTAACCTTGAGCGCGCATGAACTCGGTACGCGCACGCTCCATAAATTTCAAATAATTGACGTAATACACAATGCCGCCGGCATCGGTGTCCTCAATGTAGACACGCACCGCGATGGAAAAGTTCACGCATCACTCCGCTGCGGCGCAGGTACGCCCAGATGTTCGTACGCAAGTTTGGTTGCCATACGGCCGCGCGCCGTGCGAATTAAATAGCCGCACTGAATTAAATATGGCTCTAATACTTCTTCGATGGTGTCGCGCTCCTCTCCGATAGCAGTTGCCAAACTATCGACACCGACAGGACCGCCATCAAATTTTTCAATAATCGTCGACAACAAACGGCGATCCATGTTGTCACAACCCAAGTGATCGACACCTAGCATACGCAGCGCGATATCAGCAATTTCAGCACTGACATTGCCCTGATTTTTGACATCAGCCACATCGCGCACACGACGCAGTAAACGGTTGGCGATACGCGGCGTACCGCGCGCGCGGCGTGCAATTTCCACCGCACCTTCTGTTTCCATGGTCATGCCTAGCAACTGCGCCGAACGCGAAACAATCGAGGTTAAATCCGCATGGTTGTAAAACTCCAATCGCTGCACGATGCCGAAGCGATCACGCAGTGGCGATGTCAGTAAGCCCGCCCTTGTGGTTGCGCCCACCAAAGTAAACGGCGGCAAATCCAATTTGATGGAGCGTGCGGCGGGGCCTTCACCGATCATGATATCGAGTTGATAGTCTTCCATCGCTGGATAGAGAATTTCTTCCACCACGGGACTCAAACGGTGGATTTCATCGATAAACAACACATCGCCCGGCTCCAAGCTCGTCATCAGTGCCGCTAAATCACCCGCTTTTTCCAGCACAGGTCCTGAAGTAGTTTTCAGCGCCACACCCATTTCTGCGGCGATGATGTTGGCGAGCGTAGTTTTGCCTAAGCCGGGGGGACCAAAGATCAGCGTATGGTCTAGCGGCGCACTGCGCTGCCGTGCCGCTTGGATAAAAATTTCCATTTGCTCGCGCACTTGTGGCTGCCCGACATAATCCGCTAAACGCCGAGGGCGAATCGCACGATCTTGCTGATCTTCACGCTCCTGCGCAGCGGGCGACACCAACTGGCGCGCATCGGGAAACTCGTCTATTTCGATCATCGAATGTATCGCCCCACCCACAGAAAATTCGTGCAAAAACTACCTGTTTTTTGCCGCCGTCATGCTATCACAAGCCCATCGAAGCAGCGCCTCATTCCTTGACACTCCCTAGTGCCACGCCTAGCATGCAGCCTGCTTTTTAACCCTCATTCAGCAGGCTTTTTGTGCTCTCATTTCACCAAGCCGTCGCAGAAGATTTTGCCGCTGTTAACGCGCTCATCATCGAACAACTGCACTCTCGTGTTGCACTGGTAGAAAACATTGGTCACTACATTGTCGATGCCGGCGGCAAACGCTTGCGTCCATTGTTGGTGCTACTTATTGCACGCAGTCTCGGTTACAACGGCACAAGCCATATCGATATGGCAGCCGTGATTGAATTTATTCACACCGCCACTTTGCTGCACGATGATGTGGTTGATGTATCTGCACTGCGCCGTGGACGCGCTACCGCCAACGCAGAATGGGGCAATGCGCCTAGCGTGTTGGTCGGCGACTTTTTGTATTCGCGTGCATTTCAAATGCTGGTGCAACTGGGCGATATGTCCGTCATGAACATCATGGCAAACACCACCAACACGATTGCTGAAGGCGAAGTGCTGCAACTGGTGAATGCGGGTGATATCACCACCAATGAAGAACGCTATCGTCGCGTTATTGCCAACAAAACCGCGCAACTGTTCGAAGCAGCCGCACACTGTGCGGCAATTCTTGCCAACGCGGGCGACGACACACAGCAAGAGCTGGCGCAATACGGTCACCACCTCGGTATGGCATTTCAGCTGGTGGACGATATGCTGGACTACACCGGCAGCAGCGAAGAAATGGGCAAAAATGTGGGTGATGATTTAGCCGAAGGCAAACTCACCCTGCCACTGATTTACACCCTGCAATTTGGCGCGGCGGATGAAGTGAGTTGCATTCGTGAAGCGATTACCAATAAAAGCTCCGCGCGTTTACAAGACATCATTACCATCGTGCAAAACAATGGCGCACTGCAATATACCGAACAGGCGGCACAGCGCGAGGTAGAATCAGCATTGGGTTGCTTACACCGCCTACCTGGGTCGCGCTATCGCGATGAGCTGGCAGCGCTGGCACACTTTGCGGTCAAACGCCGCGTTTGATTTAACGACTTCAAAAAAGGAGTTTTCTGTGACTGCACCGCATTTAGCACAACGCTTCGCATGCTGGTCCGATTTGCAAGCGCATCAACAACGCTTGTACGCACAATCACTCACACAGTTATTCGATAACAATCCTGATCGCACCGTGCAACACACCATTGAAGCGGCTGGCTTGCGTTTGGATTATTCCAAAAATTTTATCGACGGCGCACTGATTCATTCTTTGATGCAACTCACGCGCCAAGTCAATTTGCAGAACGCCATCACGCAATTATTGTCGGGCGGCATGGTCAACAACACAGAAAAACGCCCCGCACTACACACCGCTTTGCGCTCGCCCAAACCCGTGATTGAAGCGGATGCCATCGCTCAAGCCTTTGCAAAAATGGAAACACTGGTACACGCCATTCACAATGGGAAATGGCGTGGCTACAGCGATGAAACCATCACCGATGTCGTCAATATCGGCATCGGTGGTTCTGATCTCGGCCCGCAAATGGCAACGCATGCACTCAAGCCGTTTCACACCGGTCATGTGCGTTTACATTTTGTTTCGAATGTCGATCCCTCTTGCTTGCAAGATTTATTGCAGCATCTCGCACCTTCACGCACTTTATTTATCGTCGCGTCTAAATCATTTACTACGCTGGAAACTTTACAAAACGCAGAAGCAGCTCGCCGCTGGCTGCTGGCTGCCGCACCGGACAGCAGTGCGACTGCGCGCCATTTTGTTGCCGTGTCGAGTGCTGTAAAAAAAGCGGCAGATTTTGGTATCAACGCCGACAATATTTTGCCGATGTGGGATTGGGTGGGCGGTCGCTACTCACTATGGTCTGCAATTGGTTTGCCGATTGCTCTCGCTGTCGGTATGGAAAATTTTCGCGCTATGTTGTCTGGTGCGAATGCAATGGACGAACATTTTCAGCAAGCGCATCTCGCACACAATATGCCGGTGATGATGGCGCTGCTCGGCTTTTGGTATCGCCATTTTTGGCAAGCCAGCACACATGCGGTGTTGCCCTACGATCACTATTTGCGTTTCTTTCCTGATTATCTGCAACAACTGGATATGGAAAGTAACGGCAAGCATGTCAATCACGCTGGCGAAGATGTGCCGTATGAAACGGGCTCTGTTTTATGGGGATCGGTTGGCACAAACGGTCAACATTCTTTTCACCAGCTATTGCATCAAGGCACGCATTTTATTCCTGCGGATTTTGTGCTGACGCTGCAACCACATCACACAGAATGTCGCGAACAACACCGCCATTTACTTGCGAATGGCTTAGCACAAAGCCAAGCTCTGATGTGTGGTAAATCGCTCACTGTTGTTGAAGCAGAATTGCAAAAACAAGGTTTAGATGATGCAGCAATTGCAGAACTCGCGCCGCATAAAGTGATTAGCGGCAATCGCCCCAGCAACCTCATCACCATCGAACAATTAACACCGGCAACATTGGGCGCGCTCGTTGCGCTGTACGAACACAAGGTTTATGTGCAGGGTGTGTTGTGGGATATCAATTCATTTGATCAATGGGGCGTGGAATTGGGCAAACAATTATCTGGGCCTATTTTCGCAGCGCTGTCTGGTACCGAAGATGTATCGCTGGACAGTTCCACCCAAGCCACCATTGCCCGTTATCGCCAAACAATTTGTTAATTTGGTGAAGAAACGCACAGTTTAAACGCCAACCATCACACTGAAATTCCTGCGCCAAGCGCGTAGGGTGTAACTACGAAAACTCGTCGGAGTATGCCGTATGAAAGACAAGTTCATCGCCAAGGTGCCAGAAACTTATATTCCACATCCACAAACGCTGTCTGCCCGTACGCAATGGGACTGCAGCTTTAATGCAGCATGCTGGGTGCGCTTGCTGCAACCTCGCCCTTGCAAAATCAGCTTGGTGCTGAAATACATCGACCAAGACAATATCAGCAAAGAAATAAAAGTGGACACTGCCTCTAACGAGCTGGGAGGCAGTATGTTGCTGTCGGGATTAGTCACGGTGCACGCCGTGGGAAAAATCATCGATATGGGCGTGTATTTAGAAGTGCCGGATCAAGGTCCGTCGTATATAGTCGATGAGTTGTTCGTGCAAAGCGCAGACAAAACGGCTGCAAAAATGCCTAAATTGGTCGCCGTCGTTTAATTTATCCTCTCCCGCTAACAGTCTGCGGTTCTTCTTTCCATAAATTGATCGCCTCGTTGAGTAGAGACTCAGCGAGGCTTTTATCTTCCTCCGGCATACCGAGCAGCGAAACCGGTACCGCTGTAAATTCCAAGCCTGTCAGGCGGTTGATACGCTGTAGCTCATCTTGCTCACGCGTTGCACGAAGCTGCGCTACCTTGTCGTTACTCTGTTTCATGACTACCACTCCTCGCCATCTTTATTTATTGATAAGCGAGAAGCGTGCCAACCTGAGTTTTCTTTTTAAATCAGTGAGATACTGATTTATACCTACCGCTGCGCAGAAAAAGTCGCCATCACTGACAAAAATTGTCGGCGCAAACTGTCAGCCGTCGAGCAAGGCCACCAATTCGTCGCGACGCTGCTCCATCAAGGCCTGATCGCCACGCGTTTCCACATTCAAACGCACTACCGGTTCGGTGTTGGACATACGCAAATTGAAGCGCCAATCAGCAAACTCCAAGCTCAAACCGTCGGTGTTGTCTTCATGCAGGGCTTCACCGACATAGCGATCACGCGCGCGCGCAATAGCCGCTTTCGGGTCCGCAATTTCGCGGTTGATTTCACCGCTGACGGGATAAGCGCGCATACGCTCTTCCACCAATTGCGACAAGGATTTGTCGCTGCTGCACACTAAACCTGCCACCAGCAGCCAAGGGATCATGCCGGAGTCACAGTAAGCAAAATCGCGGAAATAGTGGTGCGCGCTCATTTCGCCGCCGTACACCGCATCTTCTTTGCGCATGCGCTCTTTGATGAAAGCGTGACCGGTTTTGCTCTGCACGGCGCGACCGCCAAACTGTTCGCAAATCGCCAGTGTGTTCCAAGTTAAACGCGGGTCGTGGACGATGGCTGCGCCTTTATTGCGCGCCAAGAACGCCTCCGCCAATAAACCAACTACATAATAGCCTTCGATAAAATTACCTTTTTCATCGAAGAAAAAGCAGCGATCAAAATCACCGTCCCACGCGATACCCATATCCGCGCCCGACGCTTTCAGCGCATCAATCGTTGAACCGCGATTTTCTTCCAGCAGTGGATTGGGCACGCCGTTAGGAAACGAGCCATCCGGTTGATGATGCACTTTGGTCAATTGAAACGGCAGGTATTTTTCTAGCGCATCCATCACCAAGCCTGCGCCACCATTGCCCGCGTTAATCACCAATTTCAAAGGTTTCAATGCAGCGCGATCCACATAGCCCAACAAATGTTGCACATAGGCTTCGCGCGTGGCTTCTTCGCGATAGCTACCTGCGCGTTGTGGCGCAGCAAAATTGCCACTTTCCGCCAAGGCTTGAATATCTTTCAAACCCGTGTCGCCGCTGATCGGGCGCGAACCTTCGCGCACAAATTTCATGCCGTTGTAATCCATCGGGTTGTGGCTCGCAGTAACTGCAATACCGCCATCCACACCGAGATGAAAAGTAGCGAAATACACTTCTTCTGTGCCACACAAACCAATATCAATCACATCTGCGTTCGTCGGCAAACCGCGCACTAAAGCCGCAGACAACGCAGGGCTAGAGAGGCGAATGTCGTGACCAACAACCACACTTTTTGCACCGAGAAACTGCACAAAAGCGCGACCAATGCGATACGCGATATCTTCATTTAACTGATCAGGTACGCGGCCGCGAACATCGTAGGCTTTAAAGCAATTGATTTGGATAGCACTCATTACAATCAATCTCAATTTTTTGGCTGATGATAAAGATTTTCGTAAACATAGTTGGTGGCTTCAATAAACCCTTCAACGCTGCCACAGTCATAACGCGTGCCTTTAAAGCGATACGCCAGCACCGCACCTTCTTGCGCTTGCTGCAACAGCGCATCCGTCAACTGAATTTCGCCACCTTTACCTGGCGGTGTTTTTTCCAAAATATCAAAATATCTGGCGTCAAAATATAGCGACCGATAATCGCCATATTGCTCGGCGCATCTGCTTGTTTTAGCTTTTCCACCATGTTAGAAACACGGTAAATACCGTCTTTTAATTTCTGCCATCGACCACACCAAACTTTTCTCGATATCTGCGCCACTTCTTGAATCGCCACGATACTGCAACGAAATTGTTTGTAGAGCTTCACCATTTGCGCCATAACGCCCACACCACCTTCTGGAGGCATACACAAATCGTCAGACAAAATAACGCCAAAAGCTTGATCACCCACCAAGCGACGACCAGTGAGAATCGCGTGACCTAAACCTTTCATTTCGCGCTGGCGCGTAAAAGAAAAAGATGCGCTATCCATCACGCGTTGAATACTTTCCAAATATTTTTCCTTACCAGTACCAGCAATTTGATGTTCCAACTCAAAGTTAAGATCAAAATGATCTTCAATCGCGCGCTTACTGCGGCCAGTCACAAAACAAATATCATCCAAGCCCGCATCCAAAGCTTCTTCAACGCCGTATTGCACAAGAGGTTTATTCACCACCGGTAACATTTCTTTTGGCATAGATTTTGTAGCGGGCAAAAAGCGTGTGCCATAACCGGCAACAGGGAACAAACATTTGTTAATCATGAGATGTCCTGCAAAGAAAAGTGGGTGGAAACGATATAAAACGAGTGGGTATTTCGCGGGGCATAAGCATACAGGATTATGGCGTATCGACAATCGAGCAAGACAGCAAGAAATTCACGCAAGTTCCTGCCACATAAAGTATTTTTCCACTGCGTTTTGCTGGACAACGCTATATCTGCCGTTAAACTGACGGACTTTTGCCGACAGGGATCGGGAACTTCAGCATGACCAGAAAAAGCTCATTCACTCGCGACGAACTGCTAGCCTGCGGAAATGGCGAATTATTTGGCCCTGGCAACGCGCGCCTTCCTGTTGGCAATATGTTGATGATGGATCGCGTCACACATATTTCGGAAACAGGCGGCAAATACGGCAAAGGCGAAATCATCGCTGAACTGGATATCAATCCCGACCTCTGGTTTTTTGATTGCCATTTTATTTCTGACCCCGTGATGCCCGGCTGCCTTGGACTCGATGCCATGTGGCAGTTAGTTGGCTTTTATTTGGGCTGGAAAGGCAACCCAGGGCGAGGACGCGCTTTGGGATCAGGCGAAGTGAAGTTCACAGGACAAGTGTTGCCGACGGCAAAAAAAGTCTCGTACCACATTCATTTGAGCCGCGTGATTGAACGCAAACTCATCATGGGTATTGCCGATGGCATCATGTCGGTCGACGGTAAAGAGATTTATCACACCAAAGACCTCAAAGTAGGTCTGTTCACTTCCACCGACAATTTCTAAATCAAAGACTGTTTTGCGATAGCCTATATAATGGCGAGCAACGATTAGATATGAGGTTTAACGCATGAGACGAGTCGTCGTCACTGGCATGGGTATCACATCTTGCCTAGGCAGCAACGCCGCTGATGTCACCCACTCTCTGCGCGAAGGGCTTTCTGGCATTCGATTGAACGAAACCTATCGCGATATGGGTTTTCGCAGCCATGTCTCTGGCTCTATCCAACTCAACTTAAACGAACTGATTGATCGCAAAATTCTGCGTTTTATGGGTGATGCCGCCGCATTTGCCTTTCTCTCCATGCAGCAAGCGATTGAAGATGCTGGCTTAAAACCCGAAGAAGTGTCCAACCCACGCACTGGTTTGATTATGGGTTCCGGCGGCGCGTCTTCTTCCAATCAAGTAGAAGCCGCTGACATCATGCGTGAGAAAGGCATCAAGCGCGTCGGCCCTTACCGCGTCACGCAAACCATGGGCTCCACCGTTTCTGCTTGCTTGGCGACTCCTTTCCAAATTAAAGGCGTGAACTACTCCATCTCCTCTGCTTGCGCCACTAGCGCGCACTGCATCGGCAATGCGATGGAACTGATTCAGCTCGGCAAACAAGACATCATTTTTGCTGGCGGCGGTGAAGAAGAGCATTGGTCGCTGTCTTGCTTGTTTGATGCGATGGGAGCACTGTCCACGCAATACAACGACACACCGCAAAAAGCTTCACGCGCTTACGATGCCAACCGCGATGGCTTTGTTATCGCCGGCGGCGGCGGCTGTTTGGTGTTGGAAGAATACGAACACGCCAAAGCGCGCGGCGCAAAAATTTACGCAGAATTGGTGGGCTATGGCGCAACCAGTGATGGCTACGATATGGTCGCCCCTTCTGGTGAAGGCGCAACCCGCTGCATGCAACAAGCACTGTCTACCGTGAACGGCAAAATTGATTACATCAATGCGCACGGCACCAGCACACCCGTTGGCGATCTCGCCGAATTGAAAGCAGTGAAAGCGGCGTTTGGTGATGCCATTCCGCCGATTAGCTCAACCAAATCTTTATCTGGTCACTCACTCGGCGCGGCTGGCGTGCAAGAAGCCATTTATTCACTGTTGATGCAACAACACGGCTTTATTGCCGCTTCTGCCAATATCGAAACCATCGATGCCGAAGCGGAAAACATGCCTGTCGTGCGTCAACGCATTGACGGCGTGGATTTGCAGCGCGTGATGTCCAACAGCTTCGGTTTTGGCGGCACTAACGCCACACTGGTTTTCCAAAAACTCTGAGGGATGCCGCGATGAGCGACGATGACACCGTGGATTACACACCCGTCAGCGTCACTCGCGCTAGCTGGTCCGATGAACACGAAACCATACTCACTTGCCGCTCATTATTCCTCCCTGAATTAGCTAGCGAACAAGTTTTTGATATCAGCTCTCTGCACTTTCTTGCACAAATTAACGAAAACTTTGTGGGCTATCTTTGCATTGATCGTGACGGACACATCAGTTACGCCATCACACAAGCAGCACACGCCCAAGACATCGCCGAAGCCCTCTTACGCAACGCCGTGATGGACGCACCGCGCCGTGGCTTGTCGCAGTTATCGGTACCCGCCGCGCATCCTTGGGCAAGCATTTTTTTGACTTTGGGTTTCTCCACAGAAAATAGTCACAGCGATCAGTTGCTCGCATTATTTTTGCCGCCTAACCGCAGTTTTATCACGAGTGGATCCGGTCTGGTTCGCTTACAAACTACGGATGAGTTTCGCGCGCTGTCTTTAGAATTAGTAAAAAATGCGCGTTACGGTTTAATTATTTTTAGTGAAGATTTAGAAGACTGGCTGTACGACAACGACGCCTTCGCCGATGCCGTGATGGCGCTGGTGCAAAAACAGCGCAACACCAGTGTGCGTATTTTGGTGCGTGATACCAAACCATTAATCGAGCGTGGACATCGTTTATTGCGCCTCAGTCATCGCGCTGCTGAATACATACAAATTCGCAAATTGCCGACCACCATCGCGGAAAAGTTTCCCAACTATCTAATTACCGATGACAACGGATTGCTGTTCCGCCCAGATCCACAAGAGACGCAGGGCATCGGCTATCACGACTATCGCGCGCGCGTAAAACCCCTGCTCGAAGAATTCAAACAACTGTGGTCTCGCGCCACTACGCCAGCGGATTTGCGCCAGCAGACGCTGTAGTACATTGCTGTAGCACTCAACTCTGCAAATCCTCTGCTATCACGCCGCTATAATGGCCGCCATTGCTTTGTTTGATCGGAATCTGCCGCATGGCCACTGCCACCACCACGAATATCGACCTCAGCGAAATCGCCAAATTTGAAGCCTTGGCTGATCGTTGGTGGGACCCCACCAGTGAATTCAAACCGCTACACGACATCAACCCACTGCGCTGCAATTACATCGACGAGCGCGCGCCACTCGCTGGCAAAGTGGTGGTCGATATCGGCTGCGGCGGCGGCATCTTGTCAGAGGCGATGGCGCAGCGCGGAGCCACCGTCACCGGTATCGACATGGGTGAAGCGCCGCTGTCTGTCGCTCGCCTACACGCATTGGAAAGCGGTGTCAGTATCGAATATCGCCAGATTCCTGCCGAGCAGTTGGCAGCGGAGCAACCCGCGCACTACGACATCGTGACCTGCCTCGAAATGCTGGAGCATGTGCCGGATCCCGCCTCTATCATCCGCGCCTGTGCCGATTTGGCCAAGCCCGGCGCTCACTTGTTTTTCTCCACCATCAACCGCAACCCCAAGGCCTACGCTTTTGCCATTGTCGGTGCCGAATACCTGCTGAAGATGTTGCCAAAAGGCACGCACGAATACGGCAAATTTATCCGCCCCGCTGAGCTCGCTAACTGGATTCGCGACGCTGGGCTCATCCTCGAAAATATCACAGGAATGACTTATAACCCATTGATTAAAAAGTATTCCATAACCAGCAGCGACATCGATGTGAATTACATAGTTCACACGAGAAAACCGGAATAACCCCATGAAATTAAAAGCAATTTTGTTTGATTTAGACGGTACATTGCTCGATACCGCTCCTGACTTCATTTTCTGTGCCAATCAGTTGCGCCAGCAGTTGGGCAAACCCGCTTTGTCAGAGGGTGCGATACGCGCTCAAGTCTCCAATGGCGCGCGCGCGATGACGCGCCTTGTAGGCGATCTCACTGAAGGCGACCCCGCCATCGACGCGCTCAACTGCCAGCTACTCGCCATCTACCAAGAAGTGCTGGGGCAAAACAGTACGCTGTTTCCAGGCTTCCCTGCCAGCCTGCGCTGGATCGCAGAACAGGGGCTAGCTTGGGGCGTCATCACCAACAAGCCTAGCCGCTTTACGCTGCCGCTGGTCGAGCAACTGGATGTGCCATCCGCACCCAGCACCGTGGTCTGCCCCGATCATGTTTCGCGCAGCAAGCCGGATCCAGAACCCATGTTGCTGGCTTGCCAACAGTGCGGCTGCTCGCCCACCGAAGCTATTTACTTCGGCGATCATGCGCGCGACATCGAAGCCGGTCGCGCCGCCGGCATGCTGACTGTCGCCTGCGAGTGGGGCTACATCGCCCCATCAGAAAACATTGATCACTGGGCAGCTGATTTCCGCCTTGCCTCCGCCCATGAAATTCCTGCACTGATCACTCAAATCTCGCAACAACAACTCGCCACCCAGACCGTATGAAAACGATTCACACTTTGCCTGAAGGCTACGCACCCACTGACAACTCACTGGCGCAGCGCGTTATTTTGGTGACGGGCGCTGGTGACGGCATCGGTCGCGCCGCTGCACGCAGTTTTGCAGCGCACGGTGCAACGGTCATTTTGCTTGGCAAGACACAAGAAAAGCTGGAACTGGTCTACGACGAGATTCTCGCTGCCGGCCATCCAGAACCCATGATTCTGCCGCTGGATTTACAGTACCTCACGCCCGACAGCGCCCAAGCCATCGCCGATACTATCGAAGAAGAATTGGGCAGATTGGACGGCCTACTGCACAACGCTGCTCTGCTCGGCTCCATCATGCCTGTTGTCGATTACAGCCCAGAGCGCTGGCAACAAGTCATGCAGGTCAATGTCCACGCCGCCTTCCTACTGACTAAGGCGCTGCTGCCGCTGCTGACACAAGCGCCCGATGCCAGCATCCTGTTTACGACCTCCTCCGTTGGTCGTCACGGTCGCGCGTTTTGGGGCGCTTATGCCGTCAGCAAATTTGCGGTGGAAGGCCTGATGGAAACGCTGGCTGATGAACTGGAAGAAGTCACGCGCGTGCGTGTGAACGCCATCAATCCAGGAGCCACGCGCACGCGTATGCGCGCCGCTGCCTTCCCAGGCGAGAATCCTGACACCCGACCCACTGCAGACAGATTGATGCCGCTGTATCTCTACTTGATGGGATCAGACAGCGGCAGTATCACCGGTCAAAGTTTTGACGCACAATCGGCCACATAACCTTATAAAAAAATATCGGCTGGAGAAGAACGGCGATGAAAATTTTACTCACTGTCTTGTTAACGCTCATTTGTTACAACAGCTATGCAGAAATCTATAAATGGACAGATAACAAAGGCGTGGTGCATTACGGTGATCGTGCACCCACCTCTACAGATGGCAGCAATACCGCCGTTGTCACCACCGTTGAAATTTCTCCTATCAACATGACAAGCAATGGAAAAGTCAGCAACCCTAAACAAGCGCCAGCACCAGATCTCGCACAATTTTTTTCACGAGAAAACATGACGCTGAAAAACCTGCCCAATCAACAGCGCGATGCATTGGCGCTGATTGAAACAGCGCGACAATATGTTCTTTTCCAGCTCAAAAATATCATTGAACAAATAAATATTTGGCGTGGCGCTTCTTCAAACAACCCCGTCATCACCAATGACAGCATAAACAACCAATCAACAACCGCAGCCCTCCCTACAAATAAAGTAGAAATCTACACAGCCGTTTGGTGTGGCGCTTGTAAAAAAGCCAAACAATGGCTCCATGAAAAAAATATCCCTTTTCAAGAGTACGATGTTGGATACAACCAAGAGGCCGCACTGCGCATGAAACAACTCGGTGGTGGTGGCGGTATTCCTTTTGCCATAATCAACGGCACGGCTATCGAAGGCTTCAGCTCCTATCGCTACGCATCCGCACTGCACAAATAAACTGCACGGCATGGCAACACCACCGCGTCTACAGCCTTTTTTTTTAGTCACAGTGTGGGCAGTCGTACTTTTTGTTTTTTTTGCACTGCGCATCGACACCAGCTCACGCACTTATTTTCAAATTGATGATCAAATTGTTGTTTGGGCCGTGGACGATGCCGTTAACAACAATAACTGGCAGCCGGATTGGTATCGCGTAGGCACACAGGCTGCGCAACAAAAAGGTATGAAACTTGAAATTGTGCGTGATGAGCCGCTACACGAGCATCATTACAATTTCAGCGGGCATATGTTGCTCTCTGCTGCCATCATCAAGCCATTGCGACTACTTGGCATTACAACACCCACCATTGTTTTACTGCATCACATTGCTGTTTTTTGGGATGCAATCAGCTTTCTTTTTGTCATTTTAGCGG
The DNA here is from genome assembly GCA_041395665.1 of Pseudomonadales bacterium. NCBI lineage: Bacteria > Pseudomonadati > Pseudomonadota > Gammaproteobacteria > Pseudomonadales > Pseudomonadales bacterium. Next base: position 115,801 of record JAWLAB010000004.1, on the reverse strand, counting down.
CGCACTTAATTGGCGGTAATATCACAGCATTGTGCAGCGCCATTCTCTACACAGTTTTTCCACTCACTGTGCAGGGCAGCCACTACGCCCGACCTGATGCACTACTCACAGCCATGGGATCCATTCTTTTTTGGCTCGCACTTAAAAAAAATTGCTGGAAAAACAGTGTTTGGCTGCTCGCGAACGGGCTTGTATTGGGCACTGCCACGGCAGGCAAAGCCAGCCAACTGATGCTCGGTATTTTTCCCGCCATTGCCTGCTGCCTGCCTTTACTTCGTGCAGAAAATCGCAATATCAAAACATTCACCACGATTGTGCTGCAAGGTTTGGCGCTGCTCGTTTTGGTTTTTGCCGTACTGCAACTGATGTTTTTTATTGGTGATATGAGCGTACGCGACTTTTGGCTCAGCGTGCGCAGCGTACAACTGTATTACTTGCATCCAAAACCACCCGACATACTGGAGCATTACTCCTACATTGCACAACTCACCAATATCGCCGCTTACTTCAATGCCACATTGGGATGGCCACTGTTAGCGCTTGGCATGACAGGTATTGGCGCATTGATGACACAGAAATATATCGAAGTACTATTGTTGATCATTATTCCTTTCGTGTTTTTTATTTTGTATTTTTCTAGTGTTCCAGCTTTTTTTGATCGAAGCTTCTGCGCCTTGTCTGCACCTATCGTTATTTTAATTAGTTTCGGCGCTGTCTTTCTCACAAAAAAAGTTCACCTACCTACAGCAATATCCACTCTTGTAATCCTTATGGCTTGTTGGAAACCTATCGAAATCCAATACCATTTACAAACGGATCATTTACGCAATCATCACAACAAAGACCGCTTAGCATTCCAACAGCAGCTCAAACAGCAGTGGAGTAAAAAATACGACAAGGATTTTTGGATAAAAAATATCGACAGAAAAAATTTATTCGCACAAATACTGCCAGAGAAACTCACTGGCAATCCGCGCATTTATGTTGCCGAAGATTTGAATGACTACAACTCTCGTGATTATTTAGAAAAGCTACGCAGTAACAGCTTTGTACAAATAGCCAGCTTTGAAGGCGACTTTGCTGATATGCCGACCAACAGCCTAATCACCGTGCATGAAGCTGCACGCTTTGCCTACTTTGTTCGTTCAGAAGATATCAACGCCACACAACGGCAGTCACAGCCCTCAAAATAACCAAAAGAAATAAGCTTAATCAAAATCAATCCTTTAGTTATAAGCACTCCGCCTCTATGATGGCGACTCATTTCTCAGTACTTATCTAAAGGATCGGTCATGCAACTTGAACTCTTTGGCCTCCACATTGAACTCATCTACGCGCTCTCTGGTTTAGCCGTTGGCTTTATTGTCGGGATGACAGGCGTCGGTGGCGGCAGCTTAATGACTCCTATCCTACTGTTCTTCGGCATTCCCCCAACAACCGCCGTGGGCACGGACTTGCTCTATGCCGCTATCACGAAGTCTGGTGGCGTTTTTGTGCATCAACGCAAGGGCAACATCAATTGGCGAATCACCATGCTCCTGGCTGCCGGCAGTTTGCCTGCTGCTGTTATTACACTGCTGGCTATGCATCAACTCGGCTTTGAAAGTGAGCATGTCAACAGCACAATTAAAATTTCGCTAGGAGTTGTTCTGGTATTCACCGCGCTGACCATCGTTTTCAAACAAAAATTACTGCAGTGGAGTCGCAATCACAACGCCATTTTTACACGCATGGGTAATGCAGAGCGCGAAAAAGCCACTGTTGTCACGGGCATTATTCTCGGCGTAGCCGTTACCATTACCTCCATTGGTGCTGGTGCATTGGGAACCGTTGCACTGTTTTTGGTTTACCCCATTTTGCCGGTAGCGCGTTTAGTGGGCACTGAAATTGCACACGCTGTTCCGCTCACTTTAATTGCTGGTCTTGGGCATGCAGGCTTAGGCAATGTGAACTGGGATTTGTTAATCAATTTATTAATAGGTTCTCTGCCCGGCATCTATATTGGCAGCCATTTAACCGCTGCCGTGCCAGAGAAAATTTTGCGTCCTGTATTAGCGTCAATCATGGTATTAGTTGGCGCAAAACTGGTTGTTGTGTGAAATAAGGGTGATAGCATAAACGGCACTTCGTTTTCACTCAGGATGGCTTCTATGTCTTCATTACTTGATCAACTACGCACATTATCAGAAGTTGTTTCTGACACCGGCGATATTGAAGCCATTACAAAATTTCGCCCTATTAGCGCAACGACTAATCCCTCTTTGTTACTCAAAGCCAGCGCTTTACCTGTTTATGCGCCCTTAGTGGATGAAAGTGTCGCATGGGCCAAACAGCAACAAACCACCGCAACAACGAATACGGCACAACTGGCAGCTATTGTTCTGGCGGTCAAAGTAGGTTGTGAAATTACTAAACGCGTTCCAGGCCGCGTATCAACCGAAGTCGATGCTCGACTGTCATTTGACACAGCCGCAATGATTGAACGCGCTCGATTACTGATCAAGTTATACGAGGAACACGGCGTTTCTCGCAACCGTATTTTGATTAAAATCGCCTCTACTTGGGAAGGCATACAAGCCGCTCGTGTTTTAGAAAAAGACAATATTCAGTGCAATCTCACACTGCTGTTTTCTTTTGCACAGGCTTGCGCTTGTGCTGACGCTGGTGTGTTTTTGATTTCGCCTTTTGTTGGGCGCGTTTTAGATTGGTACGTCAAAAATACCGACACCAAACAGTTTATCCCCGCTGAAGAACCGGGCGTTGCTTTGGTTACAAAAATCTACAACCACTACAAGTCACACCAAATCAAAACCGTGGTGATGGCTGCCAGCTTCCGCAATGTCGGTGAAATTATTGCGCTCGCTGGTTGCGATAATTTAACCATCAGCCCAACACTGCTGGATGAATTACAAAACATGCAAGGCAACTTAGCCAAACAGCTCTCTGCTGATACAAAATCAACAACACAACATACCGCTATCGACGAAAAAACTTTCCGCTGGCTGATGAATGAAGATGCCATGGCAACAGATAAGTTAGCCGAAGGTATTCGGTTATTTACTGTGGATCAGATAGCTCTAGAAAAACAGTTGGCGCAGCACATCAACTAAAACGCCGGCGACGCACACAAAAAAGCCCACGAATTTGTGGGCTTTTCTTTTTGTACGAGCAGTAATTAGAACGGAATATCGTCGTCAAAATGCTGGTCAAAATTTGGAGCTGGTGCCGACTCTTGTTGACGACCACCGGCATTGCCGCCGCGACTTGCAGCCATATTTTGTGGGCGCGATTCAGTAGAAAAGCCACCACCTTCGTTGCCGCGACTATCCAACATTTGCATTTCATTGGCCACGATTTCTGTGGTGTATCGGTCTTGACCGCTCTGATCTTGCCACTTGCGTGTGCGCAATGAGCCTTCGATATAAACCTTGCTGCCTTTCTTCAAGTAATCGCCAGCAATCTCACCCAAACGACCAAAAAACACCACGCGGTGCCATTCGGTGCGCTCTTGGTTTTCGCCGGTTTGTTTATCTTTCCATGTCTCGCTGGTGGCAAGCGTGATATTGGTAATGGCTCCGCCGCCCTGCGAAACGCGGGTCTCAGGATCTTTACCCAGATTTCCTATCAAAATTACCTTGTTGATGCCTCTAGCCATAAAAACGCTCCAATCCTATCTGTGAGTGAATACCACCGCCCAACGCTGGCGAATGGCGCTTGCGCACTATACTGGATATTCAATCAGTATCACAAGCTGCGCTAATTATTCTGGCGCGCGCAGACGATCAAGCGCAGCGCGATCCAACATGGCGTCATCCACTTTGAGATAGGCCATGTTTTCTTCAGGAACAACTAACACTTGCGCGACACCCGTCATATTTTGTAGTTGCTCGCGCACCGCATCGGCATCACCGGTAAAACGCAGCATCATATTCAATAGATACTGCGGCGGCTGCATGGTGATAGCCAACCAACACCAGCCCATCACCGGTAGTGCCAATAACCAAAACAGCCAACGCGGTTCACCTAAATGCAGCATCAAGCCGCCTAGCGTGCCACCAACAAAAGTGCCGATAAATTGACTGGTGGAATAAATCCCCATCGCTGAACCTCGGCTGCCCGCCGGAGCCAACTTGCTTACTAAAGAAGGTAACTGTGCTTCCAACAAATTAAACGCGAAGAAAAATAAAAATAAACCAATCAATAACCCTGTATTGAACTGATACGCAGCACCTAAAAATAACAACGCGAAAACCAATACCGCGACAGCTAAAACAAAAATTTCTTTCACCCTGCGCTTTTTTTCTGCGATGACCATCAACGGAATCATGGCAATGAAGGAGCCGCCCAGCACGGGCAAATACACTTCCCAGTGATGACTGCGATCCAAACCTAACTGTTTTTCCAACAGGCGTGGCACAACTACGAACGATGCCATTAGCGCCATGTGCAAACAAAAAATACCACCATTCAAACGCAATAATTGTGAATCGCTGAGCACGCGCCACAACAAAGAAGGTACTGGCAAAGTATCGCGATGCAGTGCGTGTACCGTTTCGGCAGGCGGCTCTGGTAACACAAAAAACACCAATGCAAAACCTGCTGCACCCAATGTTGCCGTTACCCAAAAAATACCGGACAAACCACCCCAATGCGCCAATACGGGGCCGAGCAGCATTGCCACCGCAAAAGAGACACCGATTGATGCGCCGATGGTTGCCATTGCTTTGGTTCGATTTTGTTCAGAAGTGAGATCAGACACCATCGCCATCAGCGTGCCAGAAATAGCGCCAGCGCCCTGCAATGCGCGACCGAGAATCAACCCATAAATGGATGTCGACATCGCCGCTACGACACTGCCCAAAACAAATGCCGCCAAACCGCCAATCACGATAGAACGACGACCAATACGATCGGATAACACACTCAGTGGAATTTGCAGTACCGCTTGCGTCGCGCCATAAGCACCCAAAGCGATGCCGATCAACATCGGTGTACTCTCGGTGTAATTGACGCCGTACAACGACATCACCGGCAGCACCAAAAATAAACCGAGCATACGCAAGGTATACAACGACGCCAGCGTACTCACCGCACGCTTTTCCTGTTGTAGATTTACAGGCACGAGACAACTCCAACGACAGCAGAATCAGGAGAGAAATTGCGGCGCTATTCTACAGGCTGCCGCCTCGCGACTGCAGTAATCGGCTTATTTTTGCAGAGAGATATGATCCGTTGATGGCGCAGGTGGTGCATCTGGCTGTTTGATTTGCCCCATGTCGCTGCCTGTGGGTGCAATATCCATGCTAGAAGTATCAATATTGGCCGGTACAAACACGGTTTTTTCTTCCTCACGCAGGACATCGGCACCGACAGCGTCCAGTACCAATTCACTGAGATCCAGTTCTAAAGGCACAAAATCAACTTGTTCTCCCAGCGTTTCTCCCGTGTCTGCTAATTGGTAGGCAGACAAATCCACATGGATTTTGACTTCAGGACGCGGCGGCTCTAAAGGCTCCACCGGATCATCCGAAAACAACTTCGGCCTGATCACTTTCAGATGGCTGGTATCGATTTCCGCTGGTGCTACCGTTTTGTTCTCTTCCGGTTTCAGCAAGTTAGAGCCAGCCGCCGATAGAGACCAAGGATTTTGTGCTGAGCTAGACGCTGTTGTTGCTGGCGCTGTTGCTGTGGGCGTCTGTGCTGCCGCAGGTGCAGCAGCAGGAATCGGAGCAGCGGCAGGCTTGGCTGGCGGTGCAGAAGCAGCTACTGGCGCTGGCGCTTGTGCAGTAGAAGCAGAGCGAATTTCCACTTGCGCTCCAGCTTGCTCTAGCACGGCCTTAAATTTTGCGGCTGTTGCTTGATCGCAATTTGCTTTTAACACCAATGGTTTACCGCTGAAAAAACCTTCCGCTTTCGCAGCATCCATTTTGAACAATTGAGCAAAGCGTGCTTTCACATCACCCAGATTGTGCCCAGACAAAATATCGCCACGAAAGACTACATTAAACAATTCGTCAGCCATGCTTCCCTCCAATCCTCACGCCGCTCTGACAGCGTACACTGCACCGTTATAATGGCAACCACAAAATTTCACAACCACATAGACCGATGAATCCTCTTGCCTACAGCGATGCCGAACGCGCGGCTGTTTATCGCGCCATCGCAGAACGACGCGATATGCGCCACTTTCTCTCTGATCCCATCAGCCCCGAAGTATTGCAACGCTTACTGCAAGCGGCGCACCACGCGCCCAGCGTCGGCTTCATGCAACCTTGGCGTTTTGTGCGTATTACAGATCGTAACTTGCGCACATCGCTGCACGCTCTGGTGGAGGAGGAACGCATCGCCACTGCCACTGCATTGGGTGAACGCGAAGACGAGTTCATGAAACTCAAAGTAGAAGGCGTGCTTGATTGTGGCGAAGTATTGGTTGTCGCACTCATGGATAGGCGTGAAAAACATATTTTTGGCAGGCGCACACTGCCAGAAATGGATCTCGCATCCGTTTCCTGCGCCATTCAAAACCTGTGGCTGGCTGCACGCGCAGAAGGCTTGGGCGTAGGCTGGGTTTCGCTATTTGAGCCAAAAAAGTTAAAGTCACTTTTACACATGCCAGAAGGCAGCCACCCTGTTGCTATTTTGTGCATCGGTCATGTCGAAAAGTTTTATGACAAACCGATGCTCGAACAGGAAAATTGGGCCGCGCGCGCTGATTTATCACGCTGGTTTCTACGATAACCACTGGCCTTTACTTAATACCGGTCTTCAATTGACTGATACGCAGGATTTTAGGCAGAACAACAGCGCCACTGTATCCTGCAACCACTGTTTTAGTGCTCGCAACATCGTTTGGCCACGCGACTTTTCATTCACAAATTGATTACGCGCCTCCAATGGATCTTCACGCAAGTTATACAACTCAGCGGGCGTACCGTCGTAATACCAAATCAACTTCCAATCACCGCGCCGCATGGCTACAGCAGGAATCTGAGAGAATTTTTTTTGTCCTGTACGCGGCAACATAGATATATCTTCTTCCATACCAATATCATCATCAACGGTATAACCAGGCAAATACCAAAATAGATCCCGCGCCGGAAATTGATTTGATGATTGCACTAAAAGCGGCAATAGGTTTTTACCATCTAGCCTATTGTTTTTTGTATCAACGCCTGCCAATGCAGCGATTGTCGGGTATAGATCGACACCTATTGCTGGCGTATCAATAACAGAGCCCGCTCTATTAGTTGGCACGAACCACACCATAGGCACACGCAGCCCGCCTTCATACAAATCAGATTTTAAGCCACGCCATGCCGCTGGATCTTTTACAAAGGGATAGCCACCGTTATCTGACATCAAAATAATGCTTGTGTTTTTATCCAACCCATCACGCTTAAGTTTTTCACGAATACCTTGCACACCATGATCAACGCGATCAATCATTGCTGCATATTCAGGGTAATAGTCTGACATCTCACAATATTTCAATGTGGGCTTTTCTCCACAATACTGCTTTCGTTTATTCAAATATTTTTGCTTTATATCCTGTGGCGCATGGATAGGAAAATGCGGTGCGTAGTGCGACAGATAAATAAAAAATGGCTTGGTTTTATTTTGATCGATAAATTTCAATGCTTCTGCATTCAAGCGATCCGTCAGATATTCACCTTGCGGCGCGTTTTGCACATTGGGCAGTAAAGGTGAATACGGTGCAAAGTACGACTGCTCAACACCACCGCGATGGCCAGCAATATTTATATCAAAACCCTGCCCTTCTGGCCCCCTGACTGCACCATGCCCGAGATTCCATTTGCCGATACTCGCTGTGGCATAACCGTGATCACGCAGCAATTCCGCCAGCGTATAAACCTCTGGCGGTAAATTCATATTATTTTTTGGCGTTAGCAATTTACGCTGCGTAGCATTACCCATGTCACCCGTAGCCATGGTGTAAACACCCGTGCGCGGCGCGTATTGTCCAGAGAGGATTGCAGCACGGCTTGGCGCACAGTTCGGCGCATTGGCATAAGCCTGCGTAAACATCACGCCGTCTTTTGCCAACCGATCCATTGCCGGCGTTTCAATAAAATCATTACCCATGAAGCCAGTGTCATGCAACCCCAAGTCATCCAATAAGATGACAATAAAATTCATCGGTTTTTTTTCAGGTGCATTTTTTTCAGACGCAAAAACTACGGCGCTGACAATCAATCCAGCCAATACGAATAAAACAGCGGGCAATTTTTTCATTGCCTTCATGCGAAAAACACCCTGATACCGTGCAATACCAAACAGGAAAAAGCACCCGCCAGCACATCATCCATCATGATTCCCAAACCACCGTGCAGGTTTTTGTCGCACCACGAAATTGGCCAAGGTTTCAAAATATCCAATAAACGAAAAACTACAAAAGCCAGCACCGGCCAGTACCATTGCAATGGCAAAGCGAACAGTGCAATGCCGTAGCCCACCCATTCATCCCACACAATGCCGCCGTGATCGTGCACGCCAAGATCATGCGCCACATCACCGCACAATTTCACACCAAAAATCATCATCACCAGCAGCAATAAGGCAAATAGCCATGCAGGTAAAAACCACCACGCCGCACAACAAAAGGGCACAGCAGCTAGCGTCCCCCAAGTGCCAGGCGCTTTGCGCGCCAAACCACTGCCCAAGCCAAACGCCAAGCAGTGTTGCCAGCGCGTAAAAACTTTCGGGTTGATGGTGCGATCAAAAATCATCATATAAAACTAAAAATGTTTATAACTGTGATCAGGTATTGTCATGGCTTGCTGACTTTCATCCAAAATCACAACACCTTTACCTACAACAATTTCACCAACACAAAACAAATTAGGCAACTTGTTCAGGGCCGTCTTGTGTTGAGTTGACGCAGTAAAACATAAGCGGTAATCATCACCGCCGCACAGCGCCCATTGCTCTCTCTGCTGCTGCGTCACACTGTCACACCACAACGCAGAAATAGGCAGAGCATCACAAAAAACCTTTGCACCCACTAAACTTGCCGCACAAATATGCGAAAGGTCGGCCAGCAAACCATCTGACACATCAATGCACGCACTGGCGTACTGCCGTAATGTGACAACCAAATCAAAATCAATATTTGGATGATAAAAGCGCCGCTCCAAATAACTCGCAGCCGGTTCAGAAAATGCGTGCTGATTTTGCAATAACGCCAAAGCCGCTGCGCCATCACCCAACGAGCCAGACACCCACACCTCATCACCTACTTTTGCACCACTGCGGCGCAACATTTTTTCAGCCGGCACGCTGCCGTGCACTTGTATGCTGATGCACAGCGCGCCGCGCGTGGTATCGCCGCCGATCAAAGGGCAATGCAATTGTTGCGCTGCTTCTAACAAACCCGCAGAAAATGCAGACAGCCACGATTCTTCAACCGCAGGCAGTGTGAGCGCCAGCGTAAAACCTAAAGGCGTTGCGCCCATCGCCGCCAAATCACTCGCTGCACAACGCAATGCGCGCGCAGCTATCTGCGCGGGATTGGCATGCGCAGGAAAGTGCACATCGGGTAGCTGTGTATCGACAGAAACGACCAACACTTCACCGGCGGGAATTGCCAGCGCAGCGCAATCATCGCCCACGCCCAATAACACGGTATTTGGCACAGTTTGCGGCGTGAAATAACGACGGATTAATTCAAATTCGCCAAGCGGTTTTTTATCGCCATGCGACAGATTTTTGCCAAGCGGCTTTTTTTTGCCAAGCGAGGGAAGGTCGCTCTGGCGCATGGCGTTTAGCCTTTGGCTCGCTCAGCGGCGCGCAAATCGCGCGACAGTCGATCCAACACACCGTTCAGATATTTATAACTGTCGGTGGGGCCAAACTTCTTCGAGAGACGAATTGCTTCTTCAATCACCACGCGCCAAGGCACATCAATGCGCGACTGCAATTCGTAAGTGGATAAACGCAACTGCGCTAGCGATACCGGATCAATTTCATTCAAACCACGATCCAAATACGGATCAAACAGTGCATCCAGCTTTTCTGTGCTCGCAATCACGGTCGATAACAACTCATGGAAATACGCGAGATCGACGCCATCCATGTCGTAATCCACACGAAATTCCGCTTCAATTTTCGCAGCGGAATCTTGCGTCAAAATATGCTGATATAACGCCTGCACTGCGTAGTGACGCGCTTTTTGACGCGCGCCGATATCGAGTGCGGCGCTCTCACCGCCAGCACTCACAGTCGCGACAACAGGCTGACCATTTCCAGCGCGGAGCTGGCTGCTTCTGCGCCTTTGTTGCCCGCTTTGGTGCCAGAGCGTTCGATGGCTTGCTCGATGGAATCCACCGTCAACACGCCGAAAGCCACCGGCACGGAAGCATTCAAGCTCACTTGTGCCAAGCCTTTTACGCACTCGCCCGCCACATATTCAAAGTGAGGTGTACCGCCACGAATTACCGCGCCCAGCGCGATGATGGCATCAAACTTTTTAGAAGCCGCCAACTGCTGTGCCACCAACGGCAATTCAAACGCCCCCGGTGCACGCACCAAAGTGATTTGGCTTTCAGCAACGCCGTGACGACGCAGTGTGTCGATTGCGCCGTCTTTCAAACTTTCGACCACAAAACTGTTCCAGCGCGACACCAACAGTGCAAAGCGCGCTTTGCCTGGATTGAAATCACCTTCGATTGTTTTAATGCCTGACATAGCGGCTACTCCAGCGGGTTTTTCTGTGGCGGCGCAGTCTACCACAGCCTCCCTCTTTCGCTGCCCCAGCCTGAGCGCAGACTGCTACAATGCGCGTCCCGATTTATCGCTCGACACAGGCGCTTTGCCCCATGACCGAATCCTCCTCCAACAAGCCTTCTCTCAGCTACAAAGATTCTGGCGTTGATATTGATGCTGGCACTGCGTTGGTCGAGCGCATCAAGCATGTCGCCAAAAAAACGCGCCGCCCTGGCGTGATGGGCGGACTGGGTGGCTTCGGCGCACTGTTCGAAATCCCCAGCCACTACAGACAACCCGTACTCGTTTCCGGCACCGATGGCGTCGGCACGAAATTGCGTTTGGCGATCGATCTCAAAAAACACGACACCGTCGGCATTGATTTGGTGGCGATGTGCGTCAACGACTTGGTGGTGTGCGGCGCAGAACCGCTGTTCTTTCTCGATTACTACGCCACGGGCAAATTGGATATCGATGTTGCAGCGAGCGTCATCACCGGTATCGGCGCGGGCTGCGAGCAGGCAGGCTGCGCATTGGTCGGCGGTGAAACTGCAGAAATGCCCGGCATGTATGAAGGCGATGACTACGACATGGCCGGCTTTTGTGTCGGCGCGGTGGAAAAAAATGAAATCATCGACGGCTCACGCGTGCATGTGGGCGATGCTTTAATCGGTATTGCTTCATCCGGCGCGCACTCGAACGGCTACTCCCTCATCCGCAAAATTATTTCTGTTTCTGGTGTCAATCCGGCAACCGAAATATTGTCAGGCAAACCGTTGGCAGACTGGTTGATGGAGCCAACACGAATCTATGTAAAAACCATTTTGCGTTTGATTCGCGCCGTCGATGTGCGTGCCATTGCGCACATTACCGGTGGCGGCTTGACTGAAAATTTACCACGCGTTTTGCCACAAGGTTCACGCGCCAACATCAACACCAGCGCATGGAAAATGGGGCCACTGTTTGATTGGCTGCAAGCACAAGGCAATGTCAATCCACTGGAAATGTATCGCACATTTAACTGCGGTGTCGGCATGGTGATTTGTGTGCCGCAAGCCGATGTGGACAACACGCTCGCCGTATTGCACGACTGCCACGAACAGGCATTCGTGATTGGCACGATAGAAAAAAGCGCGCACGATGCCGAGCCGCATGTTGTCTTCGATGCCAAATAATCATCACGCCATCCAGTTATTTTTTTCGCAATGAGCATCCCAAGAAAAAAAAATCTGGTTGTTCTGATTTCTGGCAGCGGCAGCAATCTACAAGCGTTTATTGATACCGTTGCACAAAATACATTACCTGCGCGTATTGCCTGCGTCATCAGCAACATAGCAGATGTTTACGGCTTACAACGCGCACAAGCAGCAGGCATCGCCACACAAGTGCTACCGCACAAAGATTTTGCAACACGAGAAGACTACGATCGAGCGTTATTGTCTGCCGTCCAGCAATACAAACCTGACTTAGTAATTCTCGCGGGTTTTATGCGCATCCTCACGCCGATTTTTGTCGCGCCGTTGTACGGTAAGTTGATGAATATTCACCCCTCGCTGTTGCCGAAATATCCAGGCTTGCACACACATCAACGCGCCATTGATGCAAAAGACACTGAAGCTGGCGCAACGGTGCATTTTGTTTCTACCGAATTGGACGGCGGCCCCATCATTATTCAAGCGCGTGTTGCTATCATGCCTGATGACACCACCGACACACTGGCACAACGCGTACTACAGCAAGAACACATTATCTATCCACAAGCCGTGCGTTGGTTTTGTGAAGAACGCTTACATTGCAACGAACACCACGCCATACTAGACGGTGTCACACTGCCTCTTACTGGAGCACCACTATGAAACGCATCCTCGCCATTGTCGCCCTGAGTGTGTTCTCATTTTCCGCCGCCAGTGAAACTACCATCCAACACACACCGTACACCGCCATCTATCAGGCGATGTACAAAAACTTTCCACTGCAAGCGACGCATCGCTTAGAGCAATCGGGAGATGATTGGCATTTTTCCAGCATTGCCAGCGGTTTTTTTGGTCAAATTGAAGAAAACTCAACCTTTGCTTACAACGACAAAGGCATCACACCCAAACACTATATTTATCGTCGCAGCGTGTTAGGACAAAACCGAGAAACTGAAATCACTTACAACCAGAAAAAAAAGATTGCCGCTGGTAGTAAAGGCAACAAGCTGTTCAAAGTGCCACTCAAAGGTGGCGAGCTAGATAACGGCACTTATATCTTGGCGCTCGCTGATGATTTAGCGCGTGGCTATAACGAACCTTGCTACGATGTAGTGAGTGAAGATGGTGCGGAGTTATTCTGCTTTCGTGTAACCGGCAAGGAAACCATCAAAACTGCATTGGGAAAATTAGATACTGTTGTCGTAGAACGGCTACGCAAGCCTAGCAGTCCGCGCCATACACAATTTTGGTTTGCGCCTTCACTGCATTACGCCATTGCCAAATTGGTGCATCAAGAGAAAAAAGGTAGCACGGCGTATTCGTTAGAAATTACTTACTTCAAGCAAGACGAAGACTAATTGTTCGATCGCTCACTCATGCCGCAAAATATCCGCTGGCTGTAAGCAAGTGGCACGCCAAGCGGGGTAAATACTCGCCACTGCGCTGATTATTAGCGCGATCACAACGACAACACTGACATCCAATGCGCGCAAATCCGAAGGCAAATAATTGACCGGATAAACATCTGTACTAAGCAACTGCACACCAAGAATATTTTGCAATCCCTGCGCAACTGACGGCATTGCCAATGCCAGTGCGCAACCAACCACTGCGCCAATCAAAGTTCCCAGCGTGCCAATCAACAAACCGTGCAGCATAAAAATACGCATGATGTGTGTATTCGGCACACCCATCGCACGCAAAATAGCAATATCACCACGCTTGTCTGCCACCACCAACACCAATGAGCACACCACATTGAATGCAGCAATCACAATAATGATGACCAACATCAACATCACTAATTGGCGCGACATCCGAATCGCTTCGTAAAGATTACCGTGCGTTTGAAACCAAGTTTTCATCGAATAATGCGGCGGCAACTGTTGCACCAAAGACCAAGCAATTGCATCCGCTTGCAACCAGTTGTCGACAGAAAAACGAATCGCCGCCACACCTTGAATGCCGTACTGCGCTTGCAGCAAAGGCAACTGCGCTAGCACTAAATGGTTATCAACTTCCGTTCCCGTTTCATACAAACCAGCAACAGACAAACTGACAATCCCCGGTGCAGATTTATCACCGCTCACGCCTGGCAACATCGCCACCACCGTATTACCCGCAGTAATACCCAATTTTTTTGCCAGCTTTTTACTGATCAAAACTGATTGCGGATTGGCTAACCACGCATCCCACGATTTTTTATCGGTAAAGGATTCAAAATGTGACAGATTGGATTCCGCTGCAGGATCGGTTGCAAACAACAGCACTGGCTCTGCTGCTGAACCCATCACCATCAAGCCTTGCGCTTCAATCAACGGACTAGCCGCCAGCACATGCGGATTGCGCAACACCTGCTGAGCCACCGCTTTCCAATCTGTAATTTCATTTTCTTCTGGATACAAAGTAATCGCAGGCACAACGCGCAAAATACGCGTGCGCAATTCATGTTCAAAACCATTCATTACCGCCAACACAGTAATCAATAACGCGACAGCAACCACCAAACCCGCCATCGACAAACGCGAGATAAATCCCAGCAGCGCCGAGCCACTGCGCGCTTGCGCATAACGCCATGCAACAAAACGTACCAGCATCAGGTCTGCACTCGCAAATGACCGTGATCTAACACCAAGCAGCGATCTTGTTGCGCTGCCAAAGTACGATCATGCGTAACCAAAATAAATGCCAAACCGTATTCACGATTGAGCGTATTCAATAACTGCTGCACGTGTTGCGCATTGTCGGCATCTAAGTTACCTGTTGGCTCATCCATCAACACACACGCAGGTTTATTTACCAATGCGCGCGCAATGGCAACGCGTTGTCGTTCACCACCCGATAACTGTGCCGGTTTGTGCGATAACCGTGCACCCAAGCCCACTGCTTCTAGCATCGTCGTCGCTTGTTGTTTTGCTTCCGCTTTCGTTTTTCCAGCAATCAACAAAGGAATGCTGGCATTTTCCAGCGCAGTAAACTCCGCCAATAAATGATGGAACTGATAAACAAAACCCAACTGTTGATTGCGCCACGCGGCGCGCTCTTTTTCTTGCATGGCTTGCCAACTTTTTCCTGCAATCAATACTTCGCCCGCTTGCGCTTCATCCAACCCGCCCAATAAATTTAACAGTGTTGATTTGCCCGAGCCTGATGAACCGACAATCGCCAATCGCTCACTTTGTTGTACCAACAAATCAATTTGGTTCAACACCAGCAAATCTTGATCACCCTGACGATAAGTTTTCGTCAGCTTGCGACATTCCAATACCGTATTTTTTTTGCTCATTTTTTTATTACTCGTAACGCAATGCTTCAGCAGGATGGATGGTGGATGCACGCCACGCAGGATAAAAAACAGCCGCCAAGCACAACACGGATGACATTGCCGTCACCCACAAGGTTTGGCTGATATACCATTCGCTCGGCAAATAGATCGACAACTGCGCGTGGGGATCAATAGCCGCCGCCCATCGCTCAAGAGCAGCGGTGATGTCAGTCACATGCTGCGCCAGCACACTACCCAGCAGCGCGCCCACACCAATACCCACCACACCCATGCTCATGCCATAAATGATAAAAATTGACAACACGGTTTGTCGCGACGCGCCAATCGTACGCAACACAGCAATATCTTTGCGACGATCGGCCACCGCCATCGTCAAGATGGACACCAAATTAAAAACTGCAACCACCACAATGACAGACAACATCAACGACACCATGATTTTTTCCATGTGTATCGCGTTAAACAGCGTGCTGTTTTCATCGCGCCAGCTTTTCATCACAAAGCCAGACAACTCAGGCATTACCTCCAATTTTTTTAATTGCTCTGGCGCGTGCATCACATCATCAAAACGAAAACGCAACGCGTCCACTTTGCCACCCGTGCGCAACAAGCGGCCGGCGTCATCAATATGGATGTACAACTGCGTGGCATCAATTTGTGCACCAACAGAAAAAATTCCCACCACGGTAAAGCGACGGCTGCGCGGAAAAAGCCCTAAAGGTGTCACGCTCACTTGCGGCAGCATGATGTTGATGCTGTCACCCACTTTGGCACGCAACTGACGCGCCAATCCACTACCCAACACCACACCGTATGTACCCGACTTTAATGCCGCCCATTGCCCATCCACCATGGACTGATCGATTTGCGACACTTTTTGTTCTTGCTGCGGATCAACACCAAACATATCACCGCCGTGAATACGCGCATCCGATTCCAGCAATACGCGCGCACGATCTTGCGGCGCAGCCGCTAACACCACACCAGAGCGTTGCAACACAGGCAGCAGCGATTGCCAATTTTCTATGCCGCGTGGCGAAATAATTTGCGCGTGGGGAACAGCGTGCAAAATGCGATTGCGCACTTCACCTTCAAAGCCATTCATGATTGACATCACCAGCACCATCGCCAGCACGCTGACCATCATGCCCGCGACGGAAAAAAAGGAAAATAAGGAGACAAAGCGACTGCCTTTGCGCGCTGACAAATAGCGTAGACCGACCATCCAAGAGAGCGCATTCACTGCAACAATTTTCCCGCACAAAAGAGGCATTCTAACGCAGCTCTCACCGCGCAGGTGTACGCCATTCGCACTACAATGGAGCCGTAGCAAAACATTATGCGGAGGCTTCACATGCGAGACATCCAAACCCGCGACGATATGCTCAATATCGTGACCGTATTCTACGAACAGCTCATGACTGACCCCATCATCGGTTATTTTTTTACCGATGTAGTGCAACTCGATTTAGCCGAACACATCCCCAAAGTGGCGCATTTCTGGGCGTTCCAAGTGTTGGGCGACAAAGGCTATCGCGCCGATGTCTTTAATGTGCATTTACAACTGCACAACAAGTCCAGCATGACAGAAGACCATTTCCACCGTTGGGTATTTATTCTGCAAAGCACTATCGATCGTTTGTACGCGGGTTCCAATGCAGAATTAATGAAATGGAAAGCTGCCGCTATCGCTCACAAAATGGCGTATGCCTTAAATATTCGTGGCGATAAACCCGAAGAAATTGCCGGCGTACAAGAAGTGAGCGCACTGCAACAGTACGCACCGTTCAAATCGACGGTTCATTGATTTAATACAGTACGCGTTGAAACGGCGGCAAGCTGTCGAGCAGTAATTTTCCGTAGCGTTTTGTCACCAAACGACGATCCAAAATCGTCACGCGCCCTGTGTCTTTTTCTGTGCGCAACAAGCGCCCCGCTGCCTGCACTAAACGCAAACTGGCATCCGCCACACTGATTTGCATAAAAGCATTGCCACCTTTTGATTCAATCCAATCGGATAGTGTTTGCTCTACCGGATCATCTGGCGGCGCAAAAGGAATTTTAGCAATCACCACATGTCGCAAATAATCACCGGGCAAATCAACGCCCTCAGAAAAACTTGCCAAGCCGAAAATAATACTGCCCTGTTTTTGATCGATGCGTGCGCGATGTAATTGCAATAACTGCTGTTTGCTGTAGTTATCTTGCAGCAAAATTTGTTCGCGAATTTCCAGTGATAAGGATTGATACACATCCAGCATTTGACGGCGCGAAGCAAACAATACTAGCGTCGCTTCGGTCACATCCACATCACCCTGCAAAAAATCAATCACTGATTGCGTGTGCTGCTCCACTTGATTGCCTTCCACCGCATTGGTAGGCACGATTAATTGCGCGGATTGCTGATAAAAAAACGGACTGGGCACAACAGAACCCGCGCTTGCCGAAGGCACACCTGAACGCTCTCGCAACCGATCAAACTTACCCAATGCAGTTAGCGTGGCAGAAGTGATCACCGCCGCAAAACAGCGTTCCCACAAGTTATTTTGCAACTGCACCGTTGGCAGCACAGGGCTGGCGCACACTTCAAAATCAAAACCATTGCCCACTTCATACGCTGTCAACCAGCGCGCGGTGGGCGCCGCTCCTTCATCATCTTCACGCGCAAACAAACGCCATAAAGTTTCTGCATGCACGCAACGCTGCCATAAACCACCAACAGCTGCATGTGCCTGTTCCACCACTTCTAGCGCTATATCGGGTGAACGGCTATCCAACATGCCTTCAACAACAGCAGCAATTTTTTGCAAAACCGCCCCCGCTTTTTGCCAACACGCCAACAGACTTTGTGCCATAGCACGCAGTTCAGGCGGAACAATACCGTGGCGAAAAACATACTTTTTATCGCGATCAGCCATATTGTTTGCTAACAATAATTCCAACATCGGCAACACTTGTTGATGCACTTGCAGCAATAATTGTTCTACTGCAGACCACGGCGTTATCGCCGATTGAACAGCCTGCACACCGCTGAAAGTTTGCGCCAATACTGCCAATGTTTTGGTGGTGGTTTGCAACCAACGCACACTGCTTTGTACACGCACATGTGCGGAAAAATGTTGCAGTGCTTTATCGGGTAAGTGATGCCCTTCATCAAACACATAAATCGTTTGCTCTGGTGCGGGCAAAATTGCGCCGCCGCCCAAAGCGAGATCTGCGAGCACTAAATCGTGATTGGCGACAATCACATCCGCATCCACCAAATTTTCGCGCGCGCGAAAAAACGGGCATTGCGTGACATAAGCACAGCGGCGACCTGTGCATTGATTATGGTCCGTGGTTAATCGCTGCCAATCCTCTTCTTGAATCACTTGTCGCCAGTTATCGCGATCACCATCCCACTCCGCTGCGCCCAAGGCTTCCAACATGGATTGATAAACATGCAGCGTGTTTTCAGACAGCAGCGCATCGCGTTCATCGGGATACAACGCTTGCGTCACACTCTGCGCGTTTTCACTGCCATGCGCCAACAAAAAATCCAATTTATAGAGGCAGGCGTAGCGCCCTCGGCCTTTTGCCAACACATGATTAAACACCAAGCCACTGTGCGCGCGTAAATCCGGCAAATCCTTTAAGACAATCTGCTCTTGCAGCGCGACCGTGGCCGTTGAAATCACCAGTTTTTTGTCCTGCGCCTGCGCCGTAGGAATCGCCGCCAACGCGTAGGCCACTGTTTTACCTGTGCCTGTACCCGCCTCCACCATGCACACATGGCTCTCGCCCAGCCGCACGCCCTCGCTATCGCTCATGATGTTGCCAAGCGTGCGCGCCACCGCCGCGATCATCAGTTTTTGACCTTCGCGTGGTTTCAAGCCTTTTTGCTCCAAAAAACGGGAGTACGCTTTTTGGATGATTTGTTTTGTATCGTGATTAAGCACAGAAATTCCGTTGTAAAAGCCGATTCGTGATGGCTACCCTGCCGACCATCCATCATAGCAAAACCACCGCGCTGACTGCGGCAAAAAGCTCCCCGCCACCTTGGCAACCGTTACAATGCGGGGCTGACTATCCTTTACTCGCACGAGGCACACCATAATCATGCTCGGCAAATTATTCGGCTTGATCAAAAAGCCCGTTAACACTGCGCCAACACCTCCGCCGCCCCCAATCAGCACCGGCGAAGTTCGCAAAGAAAAAAAAGAAAAACCTTCACTGCAAACATTGATAGGTGCACCGTCTGTTGATGCAATTACCGATACCCATCATCTGCAGCAACTACTCAAAAACAGTGCCGGTTTGGATAAAAAAACCAATCGCCTGCTGCGCGATCGTCTCAACACACTCAAAGCTGCCGAACAACAACAGCAACAAAACCTTGATGCACAAGAAAAACTGTGCGGCCGCTTAGAAACATTAGCAAAACTGCAATATCACCCGTTGTTTGACAGCGAGCTGGCTCACCTAAGCCTGCAATGGGAAAACACTACCGAAAAAAACACCTCGATTGCTCAACGCGTCAATACCGCCATTGCTCAATGCCAAGCTATCTTGATGGATATTCAGCAACAACAAGTAGCGGCCGCGCTGGCTGAAAAACAAGCGGCAGAAGCAAAACAACAAAAAGCCGAAGCGCAAGCGCAGCAGCGCGCCGCCGAAGAAGCGCAACGAGCGCAAGCACTGGAACAGCAGAAACTATTACAAGCTGAACAAAAATCACAACACGAAAAACACAAACAACAAAATAAACATAAACAGATTTCATCCAAACAACACGAGATGCAGGATTGGCAAGCTTTTGCCGCCATGCCGAAATTAGAATTGCTGTGCGATGCGATGGAAAAACTCTGCACCAGCACCCTGCAACCACTGGAAACAGCGGAAGCCGTGCGCGATTTACAAGCGCAGTGGCGCGCGATGAAACCACCACACACACCAGAAGTACAGGCACTGTGGGAACGATTCAAACAAGCTGGCGACAAAGCATGGGAGCCCTGCGCCGAGCATTATGAAAAAACGCGTCAGCAGCGCGCTTTTAACCTGCAGCAGCGACAAATCATTTGCGAAGCGTTAGAACAATTTGCGCAAGCACAGGATTGGAGTACAGCAGACTGGAAAGCCGTCGCGCGCATCCTCGACAAAGCACGCAAAGAGTTTCACGATTTCCATCCCGTTGAACGCAGCGAAGAAAAACCCATCCGTACGCGTTTTGACGCAGCTTACGCCGCTATCAACACACCGTTAGCGGATGTGCAATCAGCGAACGAAGCACGAAAACAACAACTGGTCAATGCCGCGAAAAGTGTCACAGAAATGGTGGACATTGAGAAAGCCATCGAGCGCTTTCAACAAATCCAAGAACAGTGGAAACAGATTGGCATCACGCGTCACCACGAAGACCGTAAACTGTGGCAAGCGCTACAAGAATACGGCAAGGTGATTTTTGATAAACGCCGCGACAATCAACAGCAAGCACGCCAACTACAAGACAGCAACATCGCACAGGCCAAAGGCCTCTGTGAACGCATTACACAACTCGCAAAACTGCCTGATGAAGAGTTGACACACAGCGCCGCAGCGTTTGAACAATTACAAAATGAATTCAAAGCCATCAAAGACATTCCAGAAAAATTGCAAACAGCCATCAAGAAACAGTTTTTCACTGCTTGTGATGCCTACCATCAACAATTGCGCGGCATCAGTGCACGGCAACATCAAAAACAGCTCGATGAATTGGCACGCAGAGCAGCGCTGTGCACACGCATTGAAAGCCATATAACGAGCGAATCAACCGCCTTACTTGAAACTGATTGGCAGCAACATCCGCTTCCTGCGGAGTGGGACAAAGCCATTAACGCGCGCAAACAACAAGTATTGGCAGCTATACAACAATCCACGCCATTAGACTTTTCTGCTAACGCGCAACGCCGCCGAGAATTGTGCATTGCGCTAGAGATTCTGCTCGACCTTGAAACGCCAGACGAAGACAAACAACAGCGCCGAGAAATCCAGCTAAAAAAATTACAGCAAGGTCTGGGACAAGCCATGCCCAACAATAGCCATCACGAACAATTGGAGCAATTGCTGGTGGACTGGCACTGCACCGGTTCCGCCGCTGCTAACGAGCAAGCATTGTTGCAAGCGCGCTTTGATGCTGCTCGCGCAAAAGCACGCTGAACCAGCACAAACTGCTATGCTCTGCCAGTGCGTACACTTTTTACTTTGACCTACTAAAAATGGATCGTAAATGATCAGCCAAAAAACCATCATCAACCTTGCCATTGTCACCGGCATCGCCGCCACAGTTATTGCTGTTTGGGCATTTTTTAACCGCCCACTACAGGCACCTAATTGGCCTGATTCAATATCTGGCTACGCTTATTCGCCGTATCAAAATGGGCAGGATCCCACTAAAAACATTCACCCCAGCCACGACGAAATTCGTCAAGATCTTGCATTGTTATCCAAGCAAACGCGCAACATCCGCACCTATTCAGTGACAGGCACACAAGCTGACATTCCGCGTTTGGCACAAGAGTTCGGCATGAGTGTGGTGCAAGGCATTTGGATCAGTAACATCGAGAAAGACAATGAAGCGGAAATTGCACGCGCAATCGATGTGATCAATAACAATCGCAATATCACTATGGTGATGGTTGGCAACGAAAGTATGTATCGCCGCGAGGTGGATTTACCGCGTTTGATCGACTACATCGAACAAGTGCGCAGCAAAGTAAAAGTACCCGTTACAACGGCAGAAACTTGGGATATTTGGTTGAAATATCCAGAGCTCGCGCAACATGTTGATGTCGTTACCGCACACATTCTTCCTTTTTGGGAAAAAATCCCATCCAGTGCATCGGTCGGTTTTGTTTTAGAAAAATCTGGCGTACTCAAAACGGTGTTCTCACAAAAGCCTTTGTTGCTCGGCGAGGTGGGCTGGCCCTCTTTTGGCCGCAGCCGAGGAGCAGCAGAAGCCAACCAAGTTGATCAAGCCATTTATTTGCGCACTTTGCTGAACGCACTCAACACAGCGGGTTACAACTATTTTGTCATCGAAGCATTTGACCAATTATGGAAATCCGGTGCGGAAGGTGATGTAGGAAAATACTGGGGTGTTTACAACGTCAATCGCCAACCAAAATTTCCATTTGAAGGCAGCGTAGTCAAAATTCCGCAGTGGCGTTTACTCGCTGTCGTATCTGTCATCATGGCAATTCTGACGCTGGCTTTGTTGTTGATCGACAGCTCTGGTTTGAAACAGCGCGGCCGTGCTTTTCTCGCCTTTGTTGCGTTTTTGTTTGCCTCTTTTCTCGTCATCGTCACTTACGATTATTCGCAGCAATACATGACTTGGCTGAATGTCACGCTCGGTATCTTGTTGGTGCTTGCTGCAGTGGGTGTATTCATCGTCATGTTCACCGAAGCACATGAGTTGGCAGAAACCGTGTGGGCGCAGCGCCGTAGACCATTTATTGGTGTTGCCAGCGATGACGCCTACCGCCCCAAAGTGTGCATACAAGTGCCGTGTTACAACGAACCGCCCGACATGGTGAAAGAAACGCTCGACGCGTTAGCGGCACTCGATTATCCCGATTTCGAAGTGATGATCATCGACAACAACACCAAAGATGAAAATGTGTGGCGTCCGGTTGAAGAATATTGCAAAACGCTAGGCCCTCGCTTTCGCTTCTTCCATGTTGCACCGCTAGAAGGCTTCAAAGGCGGCGCATTGAACTGGGCGCTGGAACGCACTGCATCCGATTCAGAAATTATCGCGGTTATCGACAGTGATTATTGTGTCGACCCCAACTGGCTCAAACATTTGGTACCGCATTTTGCTGATCCAAAAATTGCTATCGTGCAAGCACCGCAAGATTATCGCGATGGCGATTGGTCGCTGTTCAAAAAATTGTGTTACGCCGAATACAAAGGTTTTTTTCATATCGGCATGGTCACACGCAATGATCGCAACGCCATTATTCAACACGGCACCATGACCATGATTCGCCGCGATGTGATGGACAGACTCGGTTGGGCAGAGTGGACGATTACTGAAGATGCAGAACTAGGTTTACGCGCTTTTGAAGAAGGTTTGTCCGCTGCTTATGTCAGCAATTCTTACGGCAAAGGCGTGATGCCCGATCGCTTTATCGATTACAAAAAACAACGCTTCCGCTGGGCTTACGGTGCGATGCAAATCATGAAAGGCCATTTCCGCAGTTTATTCAAAGGTGAAGATACAAAATTAACACGAGGACAACGCTACCACTTCATCGCCGGCTGGATGCCTTGGGTAGCTGACGGTATGAATTTATTTTTTACCGGCGGCGCATTGCTGTGGACATCCGCCATGCTGCTCGCGCCGACACGCGTTTTACCACCCGCCTTGGTGTTTGCGCTGCCGCCGTTGATTTTATTTTTCTTCAAACTCGGCAAAATTTTGTACATTTACAAGAGCCACATGAAAGTACCGATGAGCACATCTGTCGGCGCGGCAATAGCGGGTTTAGCGCTCTCTCACACTATCGCTAAATCTATTATTTATGGTCTATTTACGAAAACTATTCCTTTTTTCCGCACACCAAAAATGCGTGATCAAGGTGGGTTTATGCTGGCTTTAGCAGAGTGTCGTGAAGAATTATTTTTCTTGTTATTACTATGGGGCGCAGCAGCAGCCATGTTGATCACACACGACATGGAAACCGGCGATTCATGGGCTTGGTTCTTTATGTTGTTGATGCAATCACTGGCTTATCTCGCTGCGGTATTCATGGCATTTCTTTCTGTGTTGCCGCAGAAAATACCCGAATGATGCTATGTGCCTAATTCTTTTTGCTTGGCAGAGCCACCCTCAATACAAATTGGTGGTGGCCGCCAATCGCGATGAGTTTTATGCCCGCTCTTCTGCTCCTGCACATTTTTGGCAAGACGCACCCAATATTCTCGCTGGTCGCGATTTAGAACAAGGTGGCACTTGGCTCGGTGTCACACGCAATGCTCGCTTCGCTGCTATCACCAATGTGCGCGATCCTTCCGCACCAGAAGGCACGCATTCACGCGGACATTTAGTGCGCGACTTTCTCAGCAGCAATCAATCGCCTGCACAATTTATTACTCAACTGCAAAACCATCTTGCGGATTACAGCCCATTTAATTTGCTGTTGGGCGATGGCAACGCACTACACTACTGCAATAGCAATGGAGAAAATTTTGCTTTGCAGGCCGGTATTTATGGCTTATCGAATGCAGCTCTCGATACACCTTGGCCAAAAGTTGAGGCAGGCAAACAAGCACTCACCGAAACTTTGTCTGATTTGGAACACGAATCGTTGTTCTGTTTGCTTGCTGACAAAACCATCGCCAGCGACGATCAACTGCCAAACACCGGCATTCCACAATGGTTGGAGCAAAAACTCTCTGCTAGTTTTATACACTTCGATAATTACGGCACACGCTGCTCAAGTTTGGTGCTGCAAACACACGACCATCAAACACATTTTTTTGAACGGCAATTCAATGAGCAAGGCACAGCCATCGCCACACAAACATTCCAACTATAAAAAACAGGAGCAATACCATGCGAAAAAAACTGGAAGATTTTTCTCGCGCACAACTGGCACAACTGGCGCGCGAATACATGGTGGCAGCGCAATTTAATAGCCGTACCGGTTATGCGGCGTTGCGTATGAATCACGGTGATGAAGCCTACAAAGATATTGCTATCGACAACTGGCTCGCCGCCAGCCCTATTTATACACAGCGCATGCAACAGGCGCTGGGCTTTGCGGGCAGCACGGATGTCGCCACTATTTTCAAAGGCTTGCAGTTAGACTGCGGATTAACACACCAATATTTCGACGCACATTTTGAAGTGCAGGCCGAAGACAAAGGCCGCTTTTGGCTAGCTAGCTGCGGCCCGTTGTTAGAAACAGAACCGCGCGGCGAAGCAGCAGTAAAAATTATGTGCCACGACATCGAAGATCCCACTTTTGATGGTACTGCCATCGCCACCAATCCGCGTGCGCGTATGCGCCCTGTGCATCGGCCTCCACGCGTGCCGGTTGATCGCGCACCGCACTGTGAATGGAATGTGTTTATCGATCACGATGCCGAGCCGCTAATTGAGCCTGATGTCACACGCGCATTGCGGCAATCACAATTGGCTGTGCTGCCTATCGCGCGCTCGGACAATCGCGAAACAGGCGGCATGGATTTTTATCATGGAAAAGTATTTGAACAATTGTGCTTTGAGCAATTTTCTCACGCAGCGCTCGTTGTAATTTGTAAAGAACTGGCCATTCAAAACCATTTATTGATACTCGGTTTGATGATGGCAGTCGCTAAAAAATACGGTAAGGCTGCGGCTCGCACTATTGCAGAGTTTCAAATGATGGGCAGCGGCTGGGTAATGAGTGAGCGCTTAAAAAAATGCTTTACTGACGATGAATCCAGTACGCAAAACAATATCGACACGATGATTGAAGTTTTGAGCGTACACCCAGCTTTTCAGCCCTGCGAATATCACGCCTTCAGCATTCAAAAAACCAGCGCAAACAACGCCGAAATTCATATTGCTGACTGTATTGCTCTGCATGAAGCAGAAGATTGGGCGTTAGGTTGGTACAGCCTGCTGCCACAGGGTAAAACTGCTGGGCTGGAAGCCATTATTCATGGCATCAACCCACAGGCAACGCTTACTGCTGGCAACTCGCCACTGCACTGGATCATCAATATTGATAACACCGCACCCTCAGTATCTGACCCATTGCCGGTTCAAATCGCCAAAGGCACGGTGCTGTACCAAACCAAGTTAGAAGATCACATTCCACTGCTGCAGGCATGATGCGAAATACCAGCCGATTCAAGGCTGCTGCCACTGGCAACTTCGGCTAGAATCCACGCTTTCCCACGAGTCGGTAGTCGCAGTGTCTCAATCCAGCCATCGCCCCATCGCCATCCTCGGCATCTCCGCCTACTACCATGACAGCGCCGCTGCCCTGGTGGTAGATGGAAGGATTGTCGCCGCTGCACAAGAAGAGCGTTTCACGCGCAAAAAACATGATGCTAATTTTCCTGCTGAAGCGATTCGCTATTGTTTGCGTGAAGCGGGTTTGTCATTGCGCGATGTCACACATGTGGTGTTCTACGACAAGCCACTCATTAAATTTGAACGCTTGTTAGAAACTTACCTCGCTTACGCACCGGCAGGTTTTCGTTCTTTCGTTAAAGCCATTCCCGTTTGGTTAAAAGAAAAACTGTATTTGAAAAAAACTTTGCGCCGTGAACTGTCGGAACTCGGTGGCATGAAAGAAAATGAATTAGCGCCGTTGATGTTTACCGAGCATCACCAATCACACGCCGCTTCTGCTTTTTTTCCCAGCCCGTTTGAAAAAGCGGTAGTGATGTGTCTGGATGGTGTGGGCGAATGGGCTACCAGCTCGGTGTGGGTTGGCGATGGCAACACTCTCACGCCGCAGTGGGACATCAACTTCCCACACTCACTCGGCTTACTGTATTCCGCCTTTACTTATTACACCGGTTTCAAAGTCAATTCTGGTGAATATAAATTGATGGGGCTTGCACCTTACGGCACGCCCAAATATGTCGATTTAATTTTCGATCATTTAGTCGATGTAAAACCGGATGGCAGCTTCCGGCTCAATATGAGTTACTTCAATTACGCCGCTGGCTTGACGATGACGAATGATAAATTTCATCGTCTGTTTAACGGACCGCCTCGCGCGCGCGAATCAGAAGTATCACAAAAAGAAATGGATATTGCGCGTTCGATTCAAGCGGTGACGGAAGAAATTGTTCTGAAACTGGCGCGCACCGCACACAAAGAACTCGGCATCGATAAACTCTGCCTCGCTGGCGGTGTTGCATTGAATTGCGTATCTAACGGCCGCTTGCTACGCGAAGGGCCTTTCTCTGAAATTTGGGTACAACCTGCGGCGGGTGATGCTGGTGGCGCACTCGGCGCTGCTCTCGCAATTTGGCATCAGTATCTCGACAAGCCGCGCACTGTTCTAGCTGGCGATTCCATGCAGGGCAGCTATCTCGGCCCTCGTTATAACGACAATGAAATACAAACCTATCTCGATAACATCGGCGCGAAATATCAACGCCTTGATGACAGTGAATTGCTGCCAAAACTCGCGCAAATTATGGCGAACGAAAATGTGGTCGGCTGGTTTCAAGGTCGCATGGAATTTGGTCCGCGCGCACTCGGCGGTCGCTCCATCATCGGCGATCCACGCAGCCCTAAAATGCAATCGGTGATGAATTTAAAAATCAAATACCGCGAATCTTTTCGCCCATTTGCGCCCGCTGTCAAAGCCGACAAAGTTGGCGAGTGGTTTCAGCACACAGCAGTTAGCCCTTATATGTTGATGGTGGCGCCGGTTGCAGAAGACAAGCGTATTCCGATGACATTGGAGCAAGAAAGATTATTCGGTATCGAAAAACTAAATGTGCCTCGTTCTCAAATTCCTGCTGTCACACATGTGGATTACTCGGCGCGTATTCAAACCGTGCATCCTGAAACCAATCCGCGTTTTTACACACTGCTGGATGAATTTGAAAAACTCACTGGCTGCCCTGTCTCCATCAACACATCGTTTAATGTGCGTGGCGAACCTATCGTCAACACGCCAGAAGATGCCTATCGCTGCTTCATGCGCTGCGAGATGGATTATTTGGTATTAGAGAACTATTTGCTCGCCAAACCTGATCAACCGGTTTGGGAGAAAAACGATAACTGGAAAGACGAATTCGAGCTCGACTGATGAACACTTCCGACAAAAAAACTGAAATGACGGAAGCTGAACTGCGCAAGTTTGGCTTAGTGACTGGCGCCATTCTTATTGGCTTGATTGGCTGCTTTTTGCCTTGGCTGCACAGCGGCATAGAAACCATGCTGCGCTGGCTGCTCTATGTAGGCCCAGCGGGTGGCGCGCTAATCGCTTGGGCGCTTTTACACCCTGCTAGCTTGATTTACTTTTACAAACCGTGGATGAAGCTGGCTGAAGGCTTAGGATTTATCAACACGCGTATTATTTTGTTCATTTTGTTCTATGGCTTGTTTATGCCGATGGGGTTTGTAATGCGGCTTACCGGCAAAGATCCTATGCACCGCCAACTGAACGCCGCACTAGACAGCTACCGTGTCACTCGTAACAATCCTGCCCGCCAACAGATGGAGAAACCTTACTAATGCTCGAATTACTCAAAGACTTTTCCGGCTTCATGAAAGAGCGCAAAAAATACTGGCTGGCACCTATCGTGATCGTTATGTTGCTACTGGGTCTGTTGATCGTGTTTGCCCATGGCTCGGCAGTGGCACCATTCATCTACACCTTGTTCTAACAGTAGCGCTGCTACGCCGAACCCGCCCTCGTGGCGGGTTTTTTGTGCCTCCTTCAGACTACAAAAAATAATGATAGTGATTCGCGTTTACTGTAGAATCTTCACGCTTTTTTCACGAATACACATTATGGAGGTCTCTTTCTTATGCGCTCTACCCTGCCTGTAATCCTATCTGGCTGCTGTGCACTGCTCTCAGCTACCGCACAAGCCGAATCGTCACTCAGCCTAACAACCACTCTCGCCAGCGACTATGTTGCCGACGGCGTTAGCGCTACAGACTCGGGGCCAGCCTTACAAGTAGGCTTGGACTACGAACACAGCAGCGGTTTTTATGCCGGCGTTTGGGGCTCCAATATAGATAGCGATGACCACGATACGCCCAACCTAGAGTTGGACTACACTCTCGGCTTCAAACACGCCTTGACGGAGGATTTAGAAGGCGACATCGGCATTACCCACTACACTTGGTATCACATCGACAGCGGCAGCGATCACGATGAATGGGATTACCAAGAATGGTTTGCTGGCTTTACTTGGCAAGAAAATACCTCGCTGTACTACTACTATGCAGAAGACAGCAAAGTATGGGATGGTGTACAGCGCCGCATCATTCTTGAGCACGCGCAACCTTTACCTGTTTACGAACTTTCGTCGTTGTTGACGACCGCTCGTGTCGACTTAGAAACCAATGTTACCTAGACTACAGTTTCTATCGCGTGGGCCTGGCACGCACTTGGTTTGACACTGATTTTTCCGTGAACTATTGGAAAAACACCCTACACAACAAAGCAGAACCAGAAGAAAATCGTTTCACATTAGAAATCAGCAAAACCTTTGATCTGCTCTAACTTTTAATTTTTAGCCTCACCCAAACTTCTTTTCTACAGATCTTCCAAAAAGTAGGAAAGAAGTTTTGTATTTTTAAATTATTCAAGGCAAAAAAAAGCACCCCGCGGGGTGCTTTTTTATTTTCTTACTTCCGAACTAAAATTATGGGTTATCCGTAACCATAGCAGAAGTGCCTTTTGCATAAGCAGTGACTTTCAGCTTGATCACTCGAGCTGGAGCACAGGCCAATACATAAGGAGACGCTGGGTTCCCTGCATCTGCCAAAGAACCTCTTAAAGCGCATTGGCTAGGCACAACCAAGTTGCCATAAGAAGTCAACTTGGCAACATAAGTACCTACAGTGTTGTCTGCAGTAGTATTCACATGTGACCAAGAGCCATTAACACGCTCACCGCTGGCATCAAAAAGTACGTCGGCAGTAACACCCGCACCAGCTGCGCTGATATTGTCAGCCAGTGTGCCGCCATCTCTACATCTGATGCTGCCGTCATAGCCGCCGTTTTGCAATTCGTTCATAATTGCGCCGTTGATAATGCTAGCATTTGCAGTAAGGCTGCCGTTACCAACAAAGTTGGCTTGGCTTCTGCGCACATTGCGTACGATAGAGTCATTCACTCTTTGGCCATAGCTCTTAACATCGTTAACCGCGTTAAGGACGAAATCAGGGCCTGCACCTACGCCATCTACAGAAATTGTCATAGTAGCAGCAGTGCTATCAACATCAACCACATTCGTTACGGTGTCGTCAGCGTAAGTACGCATGTATCTAAATTCAGTGATCGGAAGAACGATCTTCGCAGCGCAAGAACCCGCCAGCTCAATTTTGATTGCAGCATTGGCAGCAGGAGCCAAATCTTCATACTCAAAATCGTGAACAGTGGCTTGAGCAGCGCTAGCCATCAAGCCTGCGCTGAGCAGCGCAGCAGTTGAAATAATATGTTTTTTCATAACTTCATTCCCCGTAATGGACAATATAAATGGATGATATCAACCACTTCTATCGTGTCGATCCTAAGACAACAAGAATACTGTGGTGCGCGCAGTATACCCTGCTTTTTTGTGGACGCAACCCCCTTGTTCTACATTAAATAGGGGGCAGATTCATCGTGAAAACTACTAGCGGCTCTGGATATATACCCAGCAGTATAACCAAGGCTGCAGCAGCCAATAACACTAACCCGCCCGTGGTACGCCCCCAATTCAGCGGCGCTTCAAAACGGCGCATCCCCGGTTCCAACAAATACAAGGTGATCATAAAACGCAGGTAGTAATACAAACCTAGCGCGCTGCCCAATACCAGTGCGGCTAACAGCCACCACAATTTCGCACCGACACCAGCCACCATTACATAAAACTTGCCAATAAAACCAGCTGTCATCGGCACGCCAGCCATCGACAGCATAGCTACGGTCAACACGGAAGCCAAATAAGGGCGCTTCCAAAACAAACCGCGATAGTTGTGCAGATTATCTGCATCTGCACCCTGATAAGGGCTGGACACCTGAACAACCACACCAAAGGCCGCGAGAACCGTTACCACATAAGTCACTAGGTACACAGCAACAACCGAGCGCTCTAAATTCAATCCTGACACCACGGCGATCAACAAATAGCCAAAGTGCGCAATGGAGGAATAACCCAACATCCGTTTGATATTGGTTTGCGTCAGCGCCAGTAAGTTGCCAGCCACAATAGACAAGCCTGCTGCCGCAGCAAGTACATCGTGCATCGCACCGGATGTCATGGCTGGCATGGTTTGCCACAAACGCACAAAGGCAGCAAACACGGCCACCTTGCTGGCCGTTGCCAGATAAGCAGACACAGGTGCTGGCGCGCCTTCATAGACATCCGGTGTCCATAAATGAAATGGCGCAAAAGATAATTTGAACGCAAACGCGACAAAAATCATGGCAGAGCCCACCCACACCAAGGATGGCACCTGTGTGAGCTGCTCAAGTGACGCTTGAATGCCGCTGTATGAAAGACTGCCGGTTTGTGCGTATAACAACGCCATACCTAACAGCATAAAAGCGGTGGATGTTGCGGATAAGATCAAATATTTGATACCCGCCTCCAAAGAGCGCGAGCGTTTGAAGCTGTAGGCCGCTAAACCAAACAATGGCACGGTTAAAATTTCCATGCTGATGAATAAAGCAGCCATGTGACGACTGCACGCCATCAACATCGCGCCCACTGCCGATAACACCAGTAGCAAATAAAACTCTTCACGATTACCGCTGTGCGTTTCCATATACGCGTGTGAAAGCGTCACGCAAGCCAAAGTAATTGCCAAAATCAATGCCATGTAAAGATGAGCAAAGCTATCGACAACGAATAAATCTGTTGCCGCCACAGGCTGTGGATTTTGCGAAACCCACCACACAGCTAATAAAGAAGCGTTCAAGCCCAGCACAGCAATGGTGGCATTGGCAAAATGATTGCGACGAAACGCGATACCCAACATAACCAGCACAGCTGTCATGCTGCACACGATAACTGGCAATAAGCTCAACAGCCCAGAGAGCGTCAGAGTGGCACTGGTGATTTCAGCAGACATCGTACTCACCTCACCAATGACGACATACTAGCCTGCGTCAAATCCAACACAGGTTGCGGGTAAATACCCAGCCACAACAAAAAGACCACCAACAACAACACCATGGCCACTTCACGCACGGTTAAACCTTCCAAAACTTTTTCAGATTGAGGGGCGCCATAAAAAGAACGCTGCATCATCAACAAACTATAAACAGCCGCCAAAATTAACGCGGCCGCTGCCAGCGAAGCCAGCACGGGCGATGATTTAAATGTACCCAATAAAATTAAAAACTCACCGACAAAGTTGCCCATGCCAGGCAAACCCAAAGATGCCGCCACAAAAAACATGAACAGGCCGGGCAGCCAAGTGATGCGCGACCACAAGCCACCCATTTGTCGCAAATCACGCGTATGCAATCGCTCATAAATTTCGCCGCACAAAATAAACAACGCACCGGCAGAGATACCGTGCGCCAGCATTTGTATGACGACGCCTTGCAGTGACAACAAGTGATTGGAATAAATCCCCAACACAACAAAACCCATGTGCGAAATACTGGTGTAAGCCACCAAGCGTTTGATGTCATTTTGCGCACACGCCATGCCTGCGCCGTAAAAAATTCCAATCACACCCAAAGTCATTGCGATCGGCGCAAACTCTTGTGAAGCATTGGGAAACAATGGCAACACATAGCGCAGCAAACCAAAGGCGGCTGTTTTCAACAGCACGCCAGCCAAGTCCACGCTGCCTGCCGTTGGCGCTTGCGCGTGCGCGTCCGGCAGCCAAGAGTGCAGCGGCACAATTGGCATCTTTACAGCGAACGCGATGAAGAATCCCAACATCAAACCAAATTCAACAACAGGAGACATTACAGTGTGGCGCAATACATCGTAATCAAAACTCAAAGAGCCTGTTTGCTGATAAGAAACAATCACCAAACCAATAATCGCAATCAATAACAACAAACCACTGGCTTGCGTAAAAATAAAAAACTTATTGGCTGCATAAATTCTGCCTTTACCGCCCGGCGTGTTATGCCCCCACAGCGCAATCAAGAAATACATGGGAACCAACATCACTTCCCAGAAAAAGAAAAACACGAACAAATCCAATGCCAAAAAAACGCCCGCCACACCGGCGAGATTCCACAGCAAGTTCAGATAGAAAAAACCGACATTGCGCTGAATTTCACGCCACGAGCACAAAACAGCGACCAAACCCAACCCAGCCGTTAGTAGAATCATCGCCAGCGATAAGCCATCCAACCCTAAGTGAAAGCTGATGCCTAAAGAGGGAATCCACGGCGCGCGGAATTCATGCTGCCAAGCAATTGCACCATCGGCAGCTGGCGCTAAAGAATAATCACCATGCGCCAATAAATGCACACCTAGCGCCCCCATCAGCACCATGCTCAACAAGGCAATCCACCGAGGGGCTGCGCGACTAAAGCGCTCGCTTTGCCAGCACAACAAGCCGCCTAATAGTGGGATAAAAATTAACCAGACAATACTCATGGTGTTATATGTTTCCGTTGATAATCCCGTCAGTTCTTAAACCCACAGCACAAACAGCAAAATAGCTGTCGCTCCTGCCACAATACTCGCCGCATACCAGCGCACTAAACCGTTTTCTGTTGCTCCCAACGCGTCATGCCCTTTGCGCATCAATACCGGAATACCTTCAACACACACATCAATTGCGTCACGGCTGTTGGCTTTAACCAGCCAGAGGTAAGGGCGCACAAAAATACGGTCATACAGCACATCGAAACCCCACGCGTATTTCCACAGGCAGCGAATACCGTGCACC
This sequence comes from Pseudomonadales bacterium, assembly GCA_041395665.1. Lineage (NCBI taxonomy): Bacteria > Pseudomonadati > Pseudomonadota > Gammaproteobacteria > Pseudomonadales > Pseudomonadales bacterium. The sequence goes on along the minus strand of JAWLAB010000004.1, from coordinate 82,035 downwards.
CATCGCTGCGCAAAAAAACCTTGCAACGGCCGCTGCTTTGGAAGAAATAACCACGCAGCAATCGCTATACCAGACAGCCCTACTAACACCGATAAAATTTCTATCGCATGTTTCTTAGATTCGTCAGGCACTAAAGTTTCTGGCAACACACTCGTCAGCGGCGGATGCAACATCGCACCCAATGCAGTAGACAATAACAGCAGCACGCACAACGGTAACGAATGTGCAAAACCTTTCCCTGCATGTGCGAGTGTTTTCTCCTCGCCATGAAACACAATAAAAATTAAACGGAAGGTATAAAGCGATGTCAGCAACGCGCCGAACAAGCCGATATAGAAGAATGTTGTGTGACCATTAGCAAAAGCCAACCACAAAATTTCATCTTTACTAAAGAAGCCCGCTGTGACAAAAGGTAAAGCAGCCAATGCAGAACCACCGACTAAAAAGCAGGCGTAAACCAAGGGAAGTTTTTTACGCAACCCACCCATTTTGAAAATATCTTGTTCGTGGTGACAGGCGACAATAACTGCGCCGGCTGACAAGAACAGCAACGCTTTGAAAAATGCGTGTGTCATTAAATGGAAAATAGCCGCGTGCCACGCGCCGACACCCAAGGCCAAAAACATATAACCAATTTGGCTCATGGTGGAATAAGCAAGAATGCGCTTGATGTCGGTTTGTGCCAAAGCGCAGAAACCTGCCAATAACAAAGTCACTGCACCAGTTAAGCCTACTAACTGCAACACTTCTGGTGATACTTCAAACAGCGTGTGTGTACGCGCAATTAAGTAAACACCTGCCGTAACCATGGTTGCCGCGTGAATCAATGCCGAGACCGGCGTTGGACCCGCCATCGCATCTGCCAGCCAAGTTTGCAAAGGCAACTGTGCCGATTTACCCACAGCACCACCCAACAATAACAGCGCAGCCAAAGCGAGCATATTGTTATCAGGCTGCTGAGGAATCGCTTGCAGCATGGGTTGAATATCCAGTGTGCCCAATTGATGAAACAAAATAAACAAACCAATCATCATGAACACATCACCAATACGCGTGATGATGAACGCTTTCATCGCCGCATGACCATTCGGTGTGTGCTTGTAATAAAAACCGATCAGCAGATAACTGCAAAGACCTACGCCTTCCCAGCCGAAAAACAAGAACAGTAAATTATCAGCCAATACGAGATACAACATGCTCGCCACAAACAAGTTCATGTAAGCAAAAAAGCGTGAGTAACCTTCTTCGCCGCGCATATACCACGAGGCAAATAAATGAATCAGAAAACCGACACCCGTGACAACGCACAACATCATCAATGACAAACCATCCAAATGCAGTGCGATGCGCGGTGTAAAATCACCCACTTGCATCCAAGACCACAACACTTGTGTATGCACAAAACCAACGGGCTGTGCGAGAAACTGAATCGCAATGGCAGCTGCAACTGCAGCAGACAAGGCCATACTGCCAACGCCAATCACCGCTGAGAGTTGTTCAGAAAAGCGGCCGCGTGAAAAAGACAGCAATATGTAACTGAATAGCGGGAGCGCGAATGTCAGCGGCAATAAAGACAATATTTGATTGCTCATCCACGCATCTCACTAGCTGCATCAATATCCAGCGAATGGAAGTGTCGGTGTAATCGCAACAAAATTGCCAAACCGATAGACGCTTCCGCCGCTGCCAAAGTCAAAATCAAAATAAACATGATTTGACCATCAGGCTGTCCCCAACGGCTCCCCGCCATCACAAATGCTAAGCCGGCAGCGTTCATCATGATTTCTAAACTCATCAGTACAAACAAAATATTACGACGCACCAACACACCGGTGAGGCCAAGCACAAATAGCGCCGCAGCCAACATCAAACCATGTTCTAAAGGGATACCATTCATCGGCGATTACTCTTTTTCATCCGCACGCCCCAAGTGATACGCAGCAACTAAAGCCGCTAACAATAAAATGGACGCCAATTCCACACACAGCAAATATGGACCATACAACGCAATACCCACTTGCTTTGCATCAACGGCATGAAGCCCTGCAGCCGGTAATTCTCCCGTGTACATCACACGCAGTAATTGCGACAACAAAATGGTTGTCAGCACAGACGGGCCAAACCAAACAGAATTTCGTGTCCATGCGCTTTCTTGTTTCAAACCTTTTTCACCGAGATTCAACATCATCACAGCAAAAACAAATAGCACCATGATGGCACCGGCATACACAATGATTTCCAAAGCACCCGCAAATGGCGCACCCACTGCAAAAAAAATCATGGCAACAGACAGCAGGGAGACCACCAAGTACAGCAAACCGTGTATTGGTTTGCGTGTACTAATCACGCCCATTGTCGACAATAACGCGACCAACGCCGCAGTATAAAAAGCCGCTTCCATTACATCATCCTCATGGCAGCAAACCGCGCACATCGATAGGCGCCGCTTCATTATTGGCAGAACCTTTTGGCTTACCGGCAATTGCCATTCCTGATACGCGATAAAAGTTGTAATCCGGATATTTGCCCACACCGGAGATCAATAAATGTTCTTTTTCATAAACCAGATTTTGACGATCGTATTCCGCCATTTCAAAATCTGGCGTTAATTGAATGGCGTTAGTTGGGCAGGCTTCTTCACACATACCGCAAAAAATACAACGCGAAAAATTGATGCGGAAAAAATCAGCAAACCAACGACCGTCCTCTTTCTCTGCTTTTTGTAATGAAATACAACCAACTGGACAAGCCACTGCACACAAATTACATGCCACACAGCGCTCTTCACCGTCAGGGTCACGCGTCAATACAATGCGCCCGCGATAACGCGGCGGCAAATACACTTTTTCTTCTGGATACTGCAGCGTGTCGCGCTTGCGCCATGCGTGGGAGAAAATCATCCACAAGCTGCGTAGCTGGCTACCAATACCACCTAATACTTGTTTAACGGTAGCCATCATGCACCTCCCACTGCCGGCATTTGCAGCAGCACAACAGCAGCTGTCGCCAACAAGTTAAGCAGTGTTAATGGCAGGCAAAATTTCCAGCCCACATCCATAATTTGGTCATAACGCGGACGCGGCAGCGCAGCACGCGCCAAGATAAACAACATAATGAAAAAAGTTGTTTTCATGGCAAACCAAAAAAATCCAGGCAAGAAAGACAGCCATTGCGGCCACAAATCAAAACCCAATAGTGCCGGCTCATGCCAACCACCAAAAAATAAAGTGACCATCAAGGCAGAAATTAAAACCACACCCACATATTCGCTGACGAAAAACATGACCCACTTCATGCCGGAATATTCTGTGTGATAACCCGCCGCCAACTCAGATTCCGCTTCCGGCAAATCAAAGGGCGTTCTATGCGCGACAGCGACACCTGCCAACATAAAAGTAATAAAGCCAAAAAACTGCGGCACGACAAACCAACCATCACGCTGCGCTTCAACAATATCGCGCATATTAAATGAGCCTGCGAGCATCACCACGCCCATCACCGACAGACCCATAAATACTTCATAGCTAATTGTTTGTGCTGCAGAACGAATACCACCCAACAAAGAATATTTACTGTTTGATGACCAGCCTGCAAACAACACGGCGTACACCGATAAACCCGCCATCGCGAGGAAAAATAAAATACCGATATTGAGATCAGCAACGCCCCATGTTTCTGTCACTGGCACAATGGCTGATGAAATTAATAATGCACCCATCGCAATAAATGGCGCCAACCAAAAAGTTAATTTATCGGCAAACGGTGGCGTCCAGTCTTCTTTGAATAACAATTTCACAATATCAGCTGGCAATTGCAGTAAACCAAAAGGGCCAACACGGTTAGGGCCGTAGCGGTCTTGCCACAACGCCAACACGCGGCGCTCGACAAAACTTAAAAAGCCACCGCCGACTAATGTGCACACCAAAATCACGACTGCTTTTGCGACAGCAGTGGCAATGATAATGAGATCATCCAGCGTTAAGCCTGCAATCAAAGTATTCACACCACACTCCCTGCCGCTGCAAGCTGCGCGTGAGTATGTCCGAGTATCGGCGGCATGCCTGGAATGCCTGCAGGCAATCCCACCAAGCCGCTTGCTAATGTTTTGCTAATCTGCAAACGCAATGAATAAGTGCGATTGCCTAAAGTCACTTTCACCAAACTGTTTTCTGTCAATTTCAAACGCGCGGCATCCTCAACCGATAGAGCAACATAGGCCTGCACCACCATCGATTGTGTTGCTGGCGCCATGGCAGACAATTCATCACTACCGAATAAGTGATACAAGGGCGCAACGCGCAGTGCATCTTCACGCACATCACATGCTACAGGAATTTCTGTGAAATAACTGACAGCAGCTTCGATTTTTGGTTCAATCAAACGCACACCCGAATCGCCAGAACGCAAATGACCGCCGACTTCATCTTGGAATTTAGTCCATGCCTGTGGCGAGTTCCAACCTGGCGCCCACGCAAACGGCACAAAAGATGCTGGCTCGTTTGGACCGACATAACCTTCCATCGAAAATGACAAGGCTGTATCTGAATCTTGCGAAGCGCGCGGTTCGTGTACCGATAAATTCGCGCGCATGGCCGTGCGGCCAGAGTAGCGACGCGGTGCGCGTGCAATTTTCAAACCTTTAACTCGGAAATTGGCATCCGGTGCAGCTTCCATAATCCGTGACAAGGCTGGCACTGTTTCCGCACACATGCGCGTGATGTCATCAAAATGCGTCCAACAGACTTCGCGACTTTCTACCGAAGTTTGCAGCGCATAAACCCAACGCCAGCTTTCATGAATTTTGCAGTCAGGATCGTAGTACGCAGGATCGTACAACTGAAAGTAGCACTGCGCACGACCTTCCATATTGATGACTGTGCCGTCGTCTTCTGCAAAACTTCCGGCTGGCAATACAAAATGCGCTTTGTTGATGGTTGCCGTTTTTTGATGATCTATCGCCACCAATACTTTGGCTTTTGCTAACGCTGCTTCTACGCGCTCTGCGTCACTGCGACGATAAATATCATTTTCGACAACGACTACACCGTCCGCTTCACCACTTTCTAAAAGAGCCAACGCTTTTTCAACTGACGCACCGCCAAGCATGGCAACGCCGATACTGTTCACTTCCGGCTGACACAAAGCAATTTCTGCTTGACGACCCTTGTTGTGCAGCGCCATCGCAACATTTGCTGCGGCTTGCATGATGGCAACCGACGCACAACCTGTTCCAGAAACCACTAACGGTTTTTCTGCCGCTAATAACGCTTCAGCAATACGCACTGCTCGTGTTTGCAGCGTGTTATCTAAACCTTCAACCGCCGGTGAATTGCTATCAATGCAATGCGCAACCGCAAATCCTAGGCGTGCGATATCTTCGCTAGCTAATTGGACATTGATTTCTGCCACATCCGACAAACGCGTCTCTGAAAAAGCGGCAATAAACAACGGACTTTTTTCATGTTGTGCGATATCTTTCACGCCGATTGCTTGCCAATCAGCAATTCTGTTATCAGCAGCCATCTGCAAGCCTTTATTTTTAACAGCTTGCCGCAAAGCCAATGCAATACGCGGTGCTGTTTGCGTGACATCTTCGCCCAACACCAAAACAGCGTCTGCTTTTTCCATATCACGCAACGAAGGCGTGCGTACAGGACTGTTTTGCAAAATCGCCAATGCTTGTTCAACGAGCGCTTGCTTTGCTGCGCTGGTTCCACCAAAAAAGTTTTCTCACCCACCCACTGGCGCAAAGCAAAATTCGCTTCGACACTCGCGCGTGGTGAGCCGATACCTATAATGCGCTTACATTGACGCAAAGCATCAGCTGCAGAGTCCAATACCTCATCCACGCTCAGTATTTTAGTTTCTTGATCCATGCGCTGCCATGGCTGGCGTGGACGATCTTTGCGATTGACATAACCGTGTCCAAAACGACCACGATCACACAGAAAATAATGGTTAACTTCACCGTGATAGCGGTTTTCGATACGGCGCAATTCACCATAGCGCTCGCCGGGGCTAGTGTTACAACCTACGCTGCATTGCTGGCAAATGCTGGGCGCAAATTGCATATCCCATTTGCGGTTATAGCGCTCAGAGTGCGTGCGATCAGTGAACACACCCGTCGGACATACTTCGACTAAGTTGCCAGAAAATTCACTTTCAAAAACACCATCGCTTTCACGACCAAAATAAACATTGTCATGCGCGCCGTACACACCAAGATCTTCACCACCTGCATAATCTTTGTAATAACGCACACAGCGATAACACGCGATACAGCGATTCATTTCGTGATTGATGAAAGGGCCTAGATCCTGATTTTGATGCGTGCGCTTCGTAAAACGATAACGGCGTTGATTGTGGCCTGTCATCACTGTCATATCTTGCAAATGACAGTGACCACCTTCTTCACAAACAGGGCAATCGTGTGGGTGGTTGGTCATCAACCATTCAACAACGGATTTGCGAAAAGCTTTGCTTCTTCGTCATCAATCGAAATGTAAGTATTGTCGGTTGATGGCGTCATGCATGACATCACAATGCGACCGCGCTTGTCATCCGCATTGGCGTATTGTTTTACTGCGCAAGCACGACACGCACCGACTGAACCCAATGCAGGATGCCAGCAAAAATAAGGCACATCCAAACCCAGTGATAAGCAAGCGCGCAACAGGTTGTCTGCGCCGTCTACTTCATGGGGTTTGCCATCAACATAAATGGTTGCCATGTTGTCTATCACCCTACCTGTTTTTCTGGCGAGGCATTTTGAATGCCTCGTTCGAAATCTTCACGAAAATATTTCAATGCGCTTTGCAAAGGCTCCATCGCGCCCGGTGCGTGCGCACAAAATGTTTTTCCCGGCCCGAGAAAGCGCGTGGTTTGTTCAAGCATTTCAATATCGCCCACCACGCCTTCGCCGCGCTCTATGGCTTGCAACACTTTCACTGTCCACGGCAGACCATCGCGACACGGCGTACACCAGCCGCAAGATTCACGCGCAAAAAATTGTTCTAAATTTCTCACTACGGAAATAATGTTCTGCTTGCTGTCCACCGCCATAATCAAACCAGTGCCCATACGGCTACCGGCCTTCATGATGGTGTCGTAATCCATCGCTAAATCGAGATGGTCTGGCATCAAAAAATCGGTGGATGCGCCACCAGGCAGCCAGCACATCAAATCCAAACCGTCCTGCATACCGCCCGCGTAATCTTCCAAAATTTCGCGCGCTGTTGTGCCAATAGGTAATTCCCACACACCTGTGCGTTTGGTGCGACCCGACATACCGTACAACTTGGTTCCCGCATCAGGACTTTTTCCTTGCGATAAACCTTTAAACCAATCCGCACCGCGCACAACAATCGCCGGCACATTGTTGAGCGTTTCAACATTGTTGACGACGGTCGGCTTGCCCCACAAACCAGACACTTGCGGAAACGGCGGTTTCGCACGCGGATTAGCGCGACGACCTTCTAACGAATTAATTAACGCAGTTTCTTCACCGCAAATGTAACGACCAGCGCCAGTGTGCACGAACAATTCCATGCCCCAGCCACTGCCTAAAATATTTTCACCGAGATAGCCTGCCGCTTTCGCTTCTGCAATCGCGCGATTGAGATGATGCGCAGCAACAACATATTCGCCGCGCAGAAAAATATACGCTTTAGAAACTTGCAAAGCGTAACCAGCAACAATCATGGATTCGACCAATTGATGCGGTAACTGCTCCATCAACAAACGATCTTTAAATGTGCCCGGCTCCATTTCGTCGGCGTTGCACACCAAGTATTTATGTTTAGGCGCACCTTCACCCATTGGCACTAACGACCATTTAATGCCCGCTGAGAAACCTGCACCGCCGCGACCGCGCAAATTGGCATCTTTAATTAATTGTTGGACTTCTTGCGGCGCCATGTCTTTAACCACTTTGCGCAAGGCAGAAAAGCCTTCCAAACTTTCGTACAGCGGCAAATCCAACGCGCGATCTTTTAGATGATCTAAGCGCCATGTCAGCGGGTGCGTTTCAGCAGATTTTTGCGCGTTCATACATAACGCTCCAATAACGCAGGTACATCAGCAATTTGCACAGAGCCGTGTGTGTCGTTGTCGATCATCAGCGTTGGACCTTTGTCGCAATTACCCAAACAACAAATCGGCAACAAAGTGAAACGACCATCGGCTGTGGTTTGCCCGTACTCAATACCTAAATGTTTTTTTATCGCAGCAGTTAATTCTTCATAGCCGGTTAAAAAACAGCCGATGCTGTCGCACACTTTGATGACATGACGACCCACAGGGCGGCGAAAAATCAAATTATAAAAAGTAGCAACACCTTCAACATCGGAGCCGGGAATACCTAACAAGCCACCAATCGCATCAATGGCTTCATCTGGCACCCAGCCGTGGCGTTTTTGCACAATTTTTAATGCATCAATGGATGCAGCGCGCGCATCGTCGTAATGGTGAATCGCATGCAAAATACTTTCGCGATCTTCTGGGTGAAAGGCGTAGCGCGACGGACGATCTGTCGCCAACACGGTTTTCTGTTGTGTAAATTTAACGGTCGACATCGGCCATCACAAAGTCAATAGAAGCCAAATAGGCAATCAAATCCGCAACCATAGAGCCGCGAATCACCGAAGGAATTTGTTGCAAATGTGGGAAGCTGGGTGTGCGAATGCGTGTGCGATAACTCATGGTGCTCGCATCCGACACAAGGTAATAACTGTTGATGCCTTTAGTTGCCTCAATCATCTGGCTACTTTCGCCAGCGGGCATGACAGGCCCCCACGAAACACTGAGAAAGTGCGTAATCAGCGTTTCAATATCTTTCAGCGTGCGCTCTTTCGGCGGCGGACAAGTTAATGGGTGATCGGCTTTATACGGCCCTTCTGGCATGTTTTCCAAACACTGACGAATAATGCGCAAACTCTGACGCACTTCTTCTAAACGCACCATCGCACGATCGTAAGCATCGCCATTCACCGCCAACGGCACTTCAAAATCAAATTGTTCGTAACCGGAATACGGGCGTTTTTTACGCAAATCGTAATCGATACCCGTTGAGCGCAAACCTGCGCCGGTGACACCCCATTCCAACGCTTCTTTGCTGTTGTACTGCGCGATACCAATTGTTCGCGCACGCAAAATACCGTTTTTGAACGCTGCTTTTTCGTATTCGTCAAGGCGTTTTGGCATCCAATCCAAAAACTCGCGCACTTTCACATCCCAACCGCGCGGCAAATCGTGCGCTACACCGCCGATGCGATACCACGCCGGATGCATACGAAAACCAGTGATCGCTTCAATCACATCGTAAGCTTTTTGTCTGTCGGTAAACATGAAGAAAATCGGCGTCATACCGCCGACATCTTGCACATAAGTACCGAGAAACAGCAGATGCGAAGTGATACGGAAAAACTCTGCCATCATCACGCGTATCACTTCCACGCGCGCCGGCACTTTGATGCCTGCCAATTTTTCAACTGCCAACACATACGGCAGGTTGTTCATCACACCGCCGAGATAATCGATGCGATCAGTGTAGGGAATAAATGAGTGCCAGCTTTGACGCTCCGCCATTTTTTCCGCGCCGCGATGGTGATAACCAATATCGGGTACGCAATCGACAATTTCTTCGCCATCCAGCTGCAACACAATACGGAAAGCACCGTGCGCAGACGGGTGATTCGGACCGAGATTGAGAAACATGAAGTCTTCGTTCTCGGTGCTGCGTTTCATGCCCCAATCTTCTGGCTTGAAACGCAGTGATTCCTGCTCAGCATCTTGTTTCGCGGCATCCAAATAAAATGGGTCAAATTCGGTAGCACGCGCTGGATAACTTTTGCGCAGCGGATGCCCTTGCCAATGTGCTGGCATCAAAATACGCGATAAATGCGGATGCCCTTCAAAGGTGATACCGAACATATCCCACACTTCGCGCTCGTACCAATTCGCGTTGGGCCAAATCCCCACCACACTTGGCAAATTCAAATCACTGGCCTTCAACGCAACTTTGATACGCACATCACTGTTTCTTTCGATCGATAACAGGTGATAAAAAACCGTAAACTCTGAAGCTGGCTGACCGCGACGATAAGTACGCAACTGTTCATCGATCGCAGATAAGTCGTACAACATGACATAAGGGCGCGGCAGATTGCGTAAAAAAAGTAGCACCGCTTTTAACTGCTCGCGCGCCACCCACACGGTCGGCACACCATCACGCGTGCGTTGAAAATGGAATGCGCTTTCGCCAAATTGTGTATGCAGTTCACGCACCACTTCATACTCAAATCCAGCAGGAGATGCAGTATTGGTATCTTGTGCTTGTGTGTCGGTTTCTTGCGTCACGCCTTTGATTCCGATACAAAAAATTAAATTTGATCAGGTGTTCGCAATACTTGCACAGCATTGCGTTCTGCTTGTTTTAAATCGCGCTGCGCCGGCATATTGGCTTTATAAACACCTTGCTCACCGACGACCCACGACAGCGGTCTGCGCTCTTTGCCAATCGCATCTTGCAGCAACATTAAGCCCTGCAAAAACGCTTCTGGGCGCGGTGGACAGCCTGGAATATACACATCCACTGGCAAAAATTTATCCACACCTTGCACAACCGAATAGATGTCATACATACCGCCTGAATTGGCACAGGAACCCATAGAAATCACCCATTTTGGCTCTAGCATTTGCTCATACAAACGCTGCACTACGGGTGCCATTTTGATGAAGCAAGTACCCGCCACCACCATCAAATCCGCTTGTCTGGGTGACGCGCGAATAACTTCTGCACCAAAGCGCGCAACATCGTGTGGCGAAGTGAAAGAAGTCGCCATTTCGACATAACAGCAAGACAAGCCAAAGTTGTACGGCCAGAGCGAATTTTTGCGCCCCCAGTTCACCGCTCCGTGCAAAAGATTTTCTAATTTTCCTAAAAAAATATTTTTATGAACTTGTTCTTCCAATGGATCCGCTACTTGTTGGCGGCTGATAGGTGGGTAGCGTCCTGGCTCGTCGGGATCAATGCGAGTTAGCGTGTAATCCATTTTTACCTCAGATCAGAAAGCAGTGTTACGAATGAGTCGGTGTATCGCGAGCAGCATCAACTGGGTTTTGTGTACGCTTGCGGCGTGATTCTGGCGCCCAATCCAACGCACCAATCCGCCAAACATAGACCAAGCCAGCCAGCAGTACGACGATAAAAATCAAGGCTTCGATAAAGCCGACCCATCCAGATTCACGCACAGACACAGCCCATGCGTACAGAAAGAGCGCTTCCACATCGAAAATAACAAAAAACATCGCTGTGAGATAAAACTTGGCGGAAAAGCGCAAACGCGCACTACCAACGGATACGACCCCAGACTCAAACGGATCATTTTTGGCGCGACCGCGATATCGCCCACCCACCAACCATGACACACCCAACATCAGCACGCAGATAACGGCGATGACGAGCAGAAAAATACCAAAAGACCAGTTGTGGGCGAGAATTTCTACCTTGTCCAGTGCAGCAACAGACACATGGGCTCCAAGAGGAAAAAATAAACCAATAAGTGGTCGCCATGTTACCCAAAAGCCCCTGCCTTGCACAGGGTTCTGAGTCGCCAACTCGCCTCTCTATCCAAATAACGGGCTGGAAAAATACCTATGAATGCCCGACAATTCTTGACCGTTTTTTGTGACGCACTGATGAACCCCTCCCGCACTTTGCTCGCCCGCATCCTATTATTCGGCTTCGCCTTTTTGGTGCTGGCTGGCTGTGAATCGTTGTCGGATAAAAGTGGTAAGAATGCGTATCGAAAATTCCACTTTTCACTTTTTTCTTACAATGTGCAAAGTGATGGCAAGCAGTGCCGCGCCGAATGGCGCAGAGCTCCAGCCCTCGCTCCCAGCCTGTGGCGCCGGATAGAAAGTCGCTACCAATTACCCAATAGCACCACCAACCCTCGCATCCTCACCGAGCGCCGGTGGTATACCAGCCATCAAGCTTACCTAAACCGTGTATCCGCGCGCGCTTCACGCTATCTGCACTATGTGGCAGGTCAGTTAGAGGCACGCAACTTGCCAGGTGAGCTGGCACTGTTGCCCATCGTTGAAAGCGCGTACAACCCATTTGCTGTCTCTACCAGCAACGCCTCAGGCCTGTGGCAGTTCATCCCTGGCACCGCCAAGCATTTAAAGATGGACATGAACTGGTGGTATGACTCGCGTCGCGATATCCCCGTCGCCACCAACAAAGCACTCGACTACCTAGTCTTTCTACGCGACCACTACGACGGCGACTGGCTAAAAGCACTGGCCGCCTACAACGCGGGCTGGGGAACTATCGACAAAGCCGTCGCCAAAAACAGAGCACGCGGTCTGCCCACCGACTACTGGAGTTTGGATGTTCCCGCGGAAACTGCCGCCTATGTGCCTAAGTTGCTGGCGCTGGCACAGATCAGTCAGCACCCAGAAACCTATGGCATCAACTGGGCGTATATTCCCGACCTGCCCTACTTTGCTGAAGTGCACTTCAGCGGGCAGATTGATGTCGGTTTTGCGGCGGATTTGGCGCAAGTCGACAGCGACGAAATGCACCTGCTGAACCCAGGCATCAGCCGCTGGGCAACACCACCAGGGGGGCCTTATCGCCTACTGGTTCCTATCGATCAAGCCAATGACCTGCAAGAACGCATTGCCAATATGAGCAGCAGCGACTTGATGCCCAACACCAGCGCCAATACTACCGACTCTTTCAACCCGCATGTACAGGCATTGGAAGACAAAGCCGCGCGCAACCCCAAAAACAAATCCTCCAACGGCAGTACCAGCAGCGCCAGCATCATTCGCAGCAGTGGCAGTAACAGCGGCGGCAGCACTCGCAGCTATACCGTTAAATCAGGGGATACGCTGTGGTCTGTTGCTAAACGCACAGGCGTCAGCGCCAGCACTTTGCGTCAACTCAATGGGCTCGGCGCCAGCGATACGCTTAAGCTCGGGCAGACGCTGGCGTTGTCTAGCAGCTCATCTAGCAAAGCCTCCGGTGCATCAAGCAAACGCAGCCGCTCCACATCAACTAGCGACGGACGCGTCCATCAAACCTTTGAAGCATCGAGCCGCAGCAATGCCACAGAACGCAGCAGCAAATCATCATCTAAAGCCAGCAGCACCAGCAAAAAGAAAACCACTTACACCGTAAAAAGTGGTGATACTTTGATGGCGATCTCACGCAAATACAAAGTCCCTGTAGAAGACATTAAACGCTGGAATGGCTTTAGCAAAAGTAGCGCAGTCATCAAGCCGGGGCAGCGTATCAATTTGAATCTCGATTAATTTTTCAATAAAAATTCATCATGAAACAAGATTTGCGCCCTTACCTCGTCAAGAAAACTTGGTTGCGTTTTCGCCACTGGTATGCGGAATATTTTTTGCGCCCAGAATGCGCATCTCTCGGCAAGTTTCACACGATCACCAAACCATGGTACACGGTTATTTCTGGTGACAACATTCACATCGGCGAATCACCCACCATCGTTGCAGAAGCCGATCAACGCGTGCGCATCGGCGTATGGGGACGCGAGCAAGACAAAGGCACAATCCGCATTGGCGACGCCGTGATGATTTCTCCGGGCGTGCGTATTTCTGCATCGGACGAAATTATTATTGGCGATGGCTGTATGTTTGCCAACGGCGCATATATTACGGATTGCGATTGGCACGGTATTTATGATCGCACTGAGCGCGATGCACAAGCTTACCCCGTACGAATTGGCAACAATGTCTGGGTGGGCGATCACGCGACCGTGTTAAAAGGTGTCACGATTGGCGATAACAGCATTATCGCCGCATGCAGCGTCGTGACGAAAGATGTACCGCCAAATGTCATCGTAGCTGGCAATCCTGCACGCATCGTCAAAGAACTGGATGTAAACGCAGAATTTCGCACACGCACGCTGTTTTATGCACACCCCGAAGCACTGGCTAAACAGTTTGATGATATTGATAAATGGGTGTTGAGCGGCAACAGCTGGTGGAAGTGGCTTAAATCACTGCTACTGCGCCGCTAGTGTTTTCATCCAACCATTTTTTTGTAGCGTTGTGACAAACCTGCATATAACTCATCTTTGAAAGTATCGCTGGCGGCATCCAAGCTCGTCATCAACTCCACCAAATGTTCGTTATCTTCACGCCCCGCCCAGTTTTTCACATAACTGCCGTCTTTATAGCCATGATCTTGGCGAAAAAAATTCAGTACATTTTTGCCGATATAGCCGCGATATAGCGCATCAAAATCAAACTCTGCCGCCGCCATCAGCTGCACGAAAGCATCCAACACAAAAGCGCGTTGATTGAGTGTGGCTTGCACAAAATCTTCCAAAGTTGCGCGAAAATCTTTTTTATCATAATGCACTGACAAAGCCACAGCCAATTGATCTGCCAATTCGTCAGCAGGCTTGTTTTGCGCCAATAAACTACTCAAACCGAAGTGCATAATATCGATTAATTCCAAACGCACTTGTTCAATATCAGGCTGCTGTTTTTTCCACCATTTCCAGCCGTAGTGATCCATCAATTCCGCACACTCCACCCAAATCGCGCGATGCCATTCGTAACCTTGCTCACGCCATTGCGGGTGCACTTTACAGTTCATGCTGTCTTGCAATGTCAGCATGGTTAGAATCTGTGCCTGCATGTCTCACGCTCCGTTTTCATGAATGTTGCGCATGTTACCATGCGGCTCTTGTTGCCCAATTTATCGACAAAGACGACCAACAGAGGAATGTTGCTGTGTACGAACGCCGCCTACTCGAACCCGTATCCACTTTGATTGCACTAGGCTTACTCGTCGCTGGCTGCGTGATGATTTTGCTGCCATTTTCTTCGGCGCTGGTTTGGGCAGCTATCTTTGTTTTTTCTACGCGCCATGTGTACTGGTTTATCAATGAAAAACTGGGGGGTCGCAACTGGCTGTCAGCTTCACTGTTAGTACTCGCTATTTTCTGTTTAGTGGTGCTACCACTAATGTATGCCGTGCTCAGCTTCGGTGGCGTGACCAGTGCGTATGTCATCCGTTTAACTTCGCACTTACAAGGTGGCATGCCGACACTGCCCGAGTGGCTGGTAGGAGTTCGTTGGGTCGGCCCCACCATTCAAGAATGGTGGGAAAAATTGGTATTGGGCGACCCTGCCGTGCGCCAACAAGTCAACGACGCGGCGATGGTTGTCGTGAAAGGACTGATCAAATTTGGCGCAGTGACAGGACAAAGCGTAGGCATGCTACTGCTGAGCTGCTTTGTATCGCTGTTTTTCTACGCTGGGCTTCCCTCCGTTACGCTCTGGCTGCAAACCGGCGTGCGCCGTATCTCTGGCGGCAATCACCGCGCAGAGCGTTTATTGGCGATTGCTGGCGGCACCATGCAGGGGGTTGTATTTGGCATCCTCGGTACTGCATTGGCACAAGGCTTTCTCGTGGGGTTCACGCTGTTCATTGCAGGCATTCCTTCAGCCGCAGGACTCACTTTTCTCGCCATTTTGTTGTCGCTCGTGCCTTTTGGCTCTTTCTTGATTTGGGGGCCGGCAGCATTCTGGTTGTACCAAAATGATCAAATTTACATGGCGATTTTCATGGTGGCTTGGTGCGCAGGTATCGCCGGTTCTGCTGACAATGTCATCAAACCGCTACTCATTGGCCAAAACAGCAATCTACCTTTTATTTTGATTATGCTGGGCATTCTAGGTGGAGCCATTCAATTTGGCGCACTAGGCGTGTTTCTCGGCCCCACGCTGTTGGCGTTGGGTTATTCACTCGTCAAAGAGTGGTTGTACGGCGTAGAGCTGCACACTAGCGAACCGCCTCAAGATCAATAGACAAAACCTATTGAAACCATAAAAACAATCCATTTTGAAAAACTTACTATTCGGCCTATAGTGGTTACCCAACCCACTGATCTCACAAGGAGACTCTCATGAGTTCATTGATCAACACTACCGTACTTCCCTTCAAAGCAACTGCATTCCATAACGGCAAGTTTGTAGAAGTTTCTGACGCAGACCTGAAAGGTAAGTGGTCTGTGGTCTGTTTCTACCCTGCGGATTTCACTTTTGTCTGCCCTACCGAATTGGGTGATTTGGCTGACACCTACGCTGAGTTCCAAAAAATTGGCGTTGAAGTGTATTCCGTTTCAACCGACACGCACTTCACGCACAAAGCGTGGCACGACACTTCTGACACCATCAAGAAAATCAAATACCCAATGATCGGCGACCCAACGGGTACGATCACTCGCAATTTCGGTGTGATGATCGAAGAAGCAGGCCTTGCACTGCGCGGCACTTTCGTGATCAACCCAGAAGGCGTGATCAAAGTGTGTGAAATCCACGACCTCGGTATCGGTCGCGATGCGAGCGAAATGTTGCGCAAAGTAAAAGCCGCGCAATATGTTGCCTCACACGATGGCGAAGTGTGCCCTGCAAAATGGAAAGAAGGCGACAAAACGCTGAAGCCTTCTTTGGATTTGGTGGGCAAAATCTAAGCCATCTCCCTTCAAGCTCTACCGAGAAAGCCCGACTTGCTCGGGCTTTTTCTTGCATCAACCAAGTAAATAACTATTAACTATCGTATTCATCAAAACAATCCATTTTAAATATTGATAGATGTAGCCTACAGTGGCTACATCAAAAGCCCAGCAACACCGAGGAGACAGCCATGCTCGACCCAACTATCAAAGCCCAGCTTGAACAGTACATCGCCCTGTTAGAGAACCCCATTGCCTTGGAGATGACGCTCGATAGCTCCTCTGCATCCTTGGAGCTGCGCGAGTTGTTGCAAGAAATTGCTGCGCTTTCTGACAAAATTACTTTGCGTGACGATGAAAGTAACTCGCACCGCGCCCCCTCATTCAGCGTCGCCCGTGCAGGCGAAGCCGCACGCATTCGCTTTGCTGGCATCCCACTCGGCCACGAATTCACTTCTTTGATTTTGGCGTTGTTACAAACCGGCGGCCGCGCACCCAAAATCACTGAAGAACAAATGGCGCAAATCCAAGCCTTGGAAGTGGATGCTGAATTTGAGACTTATATTTCCTTGAGCTGCCAAATTTGTCCTGAAGTCGTGCAAACACTCAATGTGATGGCAGCGTTAAATCCGCGCATTTGTCACACCATGATCGACGGCGCTTTGTTTCAAGACGAAGTGAACGATCGTCAAATCATGGCGGTACCCACCGTGTATTTGAACGGCGAGCAATTTGGTCAAGGCTTGATTGAACTGGATGAAGTGTTGGCGAAATTGGATAAAAACAGCGCTGCAAAAGCCGCGAAAAAAATCGCCGAAAAAGAAGCATTCGATATGTTGATTGTCGGTGGTGGTCCAGCCGGTGCGGCCGCAGCGGTTTACGCTGCGCGCAAAGGTATTCGTACGGGCGTAGTGGCAGAACGCTTCGGCGGACAAGTGCTCGATACCATGGCGATCGAAAACTTTATTTCTGTACCTGCAACAGAAGGTCCCAAAATGGCAGCGGCGCTGGAACAACATGTGCGCAGCTACAATGTCGATATCATGAATTTGCAACGCGCGACTGCTTTGCACACACGCGACAACATGATTGAAGTGTCTCTCGCCAACGGCGCAAGCGTAAGAAGTAAAGCTGTGATTCTTGCCACCGGCGCACGCTGGCGCGAAATGAATGTGCCAGGCGAAAAAGAATATCGCGGACGCGGTGTTGCTTACTGCCCGCACTGCGACGGCCCTTTATTCAAAGGCAAACGCGTGGCAGTCATCGGCGGCGGGAATTCTGGCATCGAAGCGGCAATCGATTTGGCGGGAGTAGTTTCGCATGTCACCGTGTTGGAATTTGATACAGAGTTGCGCGCCGATGCTGTGTTGCAGAAAAAATTGTACAGCTTGCCCAATATTACGGTCATCACATCCGCACAAACAACGGAAGTGAATGGCGATGATAAAAAAGTGAACGGTTTGACTTATAAAGATCGCAACAGCGGTGAAACACATCGCGTTGAATTGGAAGGCATCTTTGTTCAAATTGGTTTAGTGCCTAACACTGATTGGTTAAAAGACAGCGCAGTGGCGTTGAGCAATCGCGGCGAAATTGAAATTGATACGCGCGGTGCAACATCCATGGCTGGTGTATTTGCCGCCGGTGATGCCACGACGGTACCGTTCAAGCAAATCATCATCGCCATGGGTGCAGGGGCGACTGCTGCACTCGGTGCGTTTGATCACATGATTCGACAGTAAAGGGAGGCGCTGATTATGAATTTGCGCGATTTGCAGTATTTAGTAGCCGTGGCGGATCTGCGCAATTTCAGTCAAGCGGCTGATAAATGTTTTGTCAGCCAGCCCACGCTGTCGAATCAAATTCGCAAGCTGGAAGAAACACTGGGTATCACGCTGTTTGAACGCAACAACAAGCGCGTTATTCCTACAGAAACTGGCGAACAGATTGTGAGTTTGGCGCGCAAAATTTTGCACCAAGTAGACATCATGCACGATGTTGCCAAAAGCTCGAAAGATCCATTAGCGGGGCGTTTTCGCCTCGGTGCATTTCCTACACTTTCCACTTATCTTTTCCCAGCTTTAGTGCCTAAAATCACCAAAGCATTACCACAACTGAAGTTAGTGCTCATCGAAGAAAAAACACAGGCGCTGCTGGATAGATTAAAACGCGGCGAATTGGATGCGGCACTGTTAGCTCTGCCTATTCACGATGACCATCTCGAAGTACACACGCTGTTTGATGATGCGTTTTTACTCGCTGTACCACCGACACACTCACTGGCCAAATGTAAACAGATTAATCAATCTGATATACACGGTGAAAAATTATTGCTACTGGAAGAAGGGCACTGTTTGCGCGATCAAGCTTTAGAAGTGTGCCATTTGGCGGGTTCAGAGGAAGAACAAGATTTTCGCGCCACCAGCTTAGAAACACTGCGGCAAATGGTAAAAGCGGGAACGGGTATTACTTTTATGCCCAACATTGCCATTCAACCCAATGAGCAAGGCATTCACTATGTGCCGTTTCAAGATCCCGCGCCGCATCGCACGATTGCGCTGGTGTGGCGCAAAACTTCCGTGCGACGCGCGGTAATCGATAAGCTGCTAGCACTGCTGCAGTAAGAATTATTCTTCCAACAGTGCGCGCAACATCCACGCGGTTTGTTCGTGAATTGCAATGCGCTGCGTCAGCAAATCGGCTGTTGGTTCATCGCTAGCTTTATCCACACAAGGAAATAATTTACGCGCAGTGCGTGCCACCGCTTCATGACCTTGCGCCAAAATTTTTACCATCTCCAAGGCTTTTGGTGGTGTTGATGGCGCATCCGGCAGGGATGCCAATTTGCCAAACGCGGCATAACCGCCAGGGGCGATATGGCCGAGTGAACGAATACGCTCAGCAATCGGATCAACCGCATTCCACAACTCAGTGTATTGCTGCATAAACATTACATGCAGCGTGTTAAACATCACACCCGTGACATTCCAATGGAAATTGTGCGTGGTGAGATACAAGGTGTAAGTATCTGCCAATAAATGACTCAAGCCTTTAGCAATCGCTTCGCGATCTTTTTCGCTGATGCCAATATCAATCACAACAGCTTTTGTAGAAGTTTTCTTGCTCATAACACTACCTCTCGTGACGGAAAATTTTTTAGGCTGACAACTCCCATTGCGGCAAGTAGCCCACTTCGTGCTCTTGTACCATCGCATCTGCGCAAATCCACCAATCACCGACTGCCAACAACTGCTCATCTTGGTAGATCAGCGGTGTGCGTTCACGCAGCCAAGGTGGAATAGCACATTCTTGAAATAATTTTTTTAAGGATTGCGAATGCCCACGCCCATGTGGACGACAACGAATACCTTCGCGCGCAAAGCTGACCGTCAACGGTCTTGCGTTATCTAAACGCATCCCTTGACCACATACCGAGGAAAACGATAACTGCCCAAAACTGGCGTTACTCAATAAGTCATCGACGCTGCATTGCCAAATACGCTCACAATCCATCGGCGGCAACTGCGGCATCACATAAATACGACCTTGATAGCGACGGCACTGCCATTCATCCCAAGTAATTTGCGGCGATGCGTCAGCGCGTGAATGAATTATCTGTTCTTGAATTGCATCTAAAATTTTATGGCCTGGCACAGACACGCCATAACGCAAAAACCATAAACGCAACACATTGCGACGCCGCGCGCGCGACAAACCTAACAAATACGCATAAGCCAGTGAAAAACCAAAACGCTCCGAATGCGGGTAACAGGCAAAAAAATCAATTTCTGCCAGTTCATCATTTACTGCATCGGCTTCGCCACACCACGCCATGCTGCGCGCAATGGAATGGCCCGCTTGTGGCCAGCGTGCATTCAAAACTGGCAGTACTTGTTCGCGCAAATAATTGCGATCAAACTGCAGATCACAATTAGATTCATCCTCCACCCAGTTCAATTGGTGTTGTATCGCGTACTCTCGCAATTCCGCTTGTGGGCGCGACAACCAAGGTCGATACAAACTACCACCACCCAAGGTACGCCACTCCGGCATACCACCTAAACCGCGCACACCAGAGCCGCGCAATAACCGCAGAAAAAAAGTTTCTATTTGATCGTCTGCGTGATGCGCCATCAACAACACATCACAGTAATCCACGCGACTGGAAAAAATATCGTAACGCGCTTGGCGCGCTGCATTTTCTAAACCGCTACCATTGCGTATCACCGCAACACGCTCGGCATAAAAACTGATGCCTAATTTTTTTGCCACTTCAGCACAATGCGCTTGCCACGCATCGGCATTGGGGCTCAAACCGTGATTGACATGCAAGGCAACAATTTCTTGTGGCAAATCCAATGAAACAACAGCATGTAACAAAGCATGAGAATCTGCGCCGCCACTGTAAGCCACTAAAAATCGTTCTGCATCGTGAACGCCTTCTAGCTTTTCTCTCAATAATTCGCGCAGTGCATCACTCATCCAAAGATCCTTCTCGCAATCAGATGATTAAGGATTACCGAAGCTCATTAAACGCTGATAGCGCTGTTCTAACAACGCATCCACCGTTTTTTGCTGCAAAACATCCAGTTGTTGTACCAAAGTATCGCGTAGTCGTATGGCCATTTCTGCTACATCGCGATGCGCGCCACCCAAAGGTTCAGGAATCACATGATCCACTATTCCCAGCTCCAACAAAGTGGACGAAGTTACACCCATGGCTTCAGCAGCTAGCGGCGCTTTTTCTGCCGTTTTCCAAATAATATTGGCGCAACCTTCCGGTGAAATCACAAAATAAGTCGCGTATTGCAGCATATTGATTTGGTCGCCAATACCGATGCCCAACGCACCACCGGAACTGCCTTCACCAATCACGGTGCAAATCATCGGCGTGCGCAAACGAGACATCACGGCGAGATTTTGTGCAATCGCTTCAGAAATGCCGCGTTCTTCTGAATCAATGCCAGGATATGCCCCTGGTGTATCAATCAAAGTCAAAACTGGTAAGCGAAACCGCTCTGCCATTTCCATCAAGCGCAAGGCTTTGCGATAGCCTTCCGGTTTTGGCATACCAAAATTGCGCGCCACTTTTTCTTGTACCGTGCGACCTTTTTCCTGACCGATCACCAGCACCGGCTTGCCATCCAAACGCGCAACACCGCCGATGATGGATTTGTCATCACCAAAACGACGATCACCGTGTAACTCATCAAAATCAGTAAATAGATGTGGAATGTAATCCAAGGTGTAAGGGCGCTGTGGATGGCGCGCCACTTGCACCACTTGCCATGCACTGAGATCGCTGTAAATTTTTTCAGTTTGCTTGCGGCTTTTCTCGCGCAATTTTCCTAATTCATCGGCGATGTTGATGCCAGAATCATTGCCCACTAACTGAAGCTCTTCGATTTTGGCTTCCAGTTCTGCGATGGGTTGTTCAAATTGAAGATAGTTATAAGCCACTGATTACTCCACTCACTACGCAGTTAATACTGCACTCGTAAAGCAGCGAACCCCAAGCGGGCGCGCAAGCTGCGTAACAATTCATCGGTAGGGCTCACTTGCCAAGCCTCACCAGCAACCAACTCCCCTTTAGCGCGCTGCCCTTGATAAAGGAACTGCAAGCGACACCCTCCGGGGCGATGCGGCTGCACCAACTTGCCCAGCAAAGCGACCGCAGGCTCTCGCCCGCTCTGTAGCGAGGTCAGTGTCTCAGCATCAAGGTGAATCTGCAAATAGCGCGCTTGCTCGGCGCGCACCTCAATAAAATCACGCACTTGTGATGCGCGAAGTGCCAAGCCATTGCGGTACTCATCGCGGCTGACCACACCCTCAACCATCAGTAAGCGCCCTAACTCTAACTTGCTGCGCACACGGTCGTATTCCTCAGCAAAAACCGTCGCTTCGATGCGCCCACTGCGATCATCCAACAGTACGCTGGCAATGTTTTTACCGCTCTTGGTTTTGCGCACGCGCACATCCACCACCAAGCCCGCCACGCGCTGTGACGCGCGCTCAGGCTCGATGTCGGCAATGCGGCGTTTCACCAACACCTTCAACTCGTCTTGATATTCCTCCACAGGATGCCCCGTGAGGTACAAACCGAGCGTGTCTTTCTCACCTTGCAAACGATCGCGCATCAACAGCGCTGCCACAGCGCGGTAATCCGCGTAGACATCGCCACTAGCTTCTGCAGCGGTTGAAACCACATCGCCAAATAAATCGGCCATACCTGCACTTTGGTTTTTGTGTTTTTGATCGGACGCTTGCACCGCATCAGGCAATGCCGCCATCAACACAGCACGCGCGCGATCAATATTGCTGTCTGCAATTAAATTATCCAACGCACCGCAGCGCACCAAAGCTTCCAACGCGCGTTTATTCAATTTGTGTTGATCGACACGCGCACAAAAATCAAATAAATCAGCGAACGCACCGCCAGCGCGACGCGATTCAACAATGGATTCAATCGCGCCTTCGCCCAAACCTTTGATTGCACCCAAACCGTACACAATGCGTGAGGATTCATCTACCGTGAAATGAAAATCACCGCTGTTTACATCGGGTGGTAACAGCGTGAGCCCCATCGCGCGACATTCTTCAATGAATGTCACGACTTTGTCGGTTTTATCCATATCCGACGACATCGTCGCCGCCATAAATTCAGCGGGGTAATGTGCTTTCAACCACGCCGTTTGATACGACACCAAAGCGTACGCCGCCGAGTGCGATTTGTTGAAACCGTAACCAGCAAATTTTTCCATCAAATCAAACAAGCCGCCGGATTGCGCTTCACTGATACCGCGCGCAGAAGCGCCTTCCATAAACTTGCCGCGCTCTTTCGCCATTTTTTCTGGATCTTTTTTACCCATGGCGCGGCGCAACATATCTGCACCGCCCAACGAGTAATTTGCCATCACCTGTGCGATTTGCATAACCTGTTCTTGATAAACAATAACGCCGTAAGTAGGCCGCAAAACAGGCTCTAAATCATCGTGATGCAATTCTACCGTGGGATACGCGACCGCTGCGCGACGGTGTTTACGATTGACGAAATCATCCACCATGCCAGATTCCAGCGGCCCTGGGCGATACAAAGCCACCAAGGCAATCAAATCTTCAAAACAATCTGGCTGTAGTTTTTGAATCAAACCTTTCATGCCAGAAGATTCCAACTGGAATACCGCTGTCGTTTGCGCTTTTTTTAGCAAGTCGTAGGTGATTTTGTCATCCAGTGGAATATCAACAATATCCAGTGCTACTTCATCATTTTTTTTACGCACCGCATTGATGATTTTCATCGCCCAATCAATGATGGTCAGCGTGCGCAAACCCAAGAAATCAAACTTCACCAAGCCCGCTTCTTCCACATCGTTTTTATCAAACTGCGTGACCAAACCGCCGCCAGATTCATCACAATACAGTGGCGAAAAATCCGTCAACTGTGTGGGCGCAATCACTACACCTCCCGCGTGTTTGCCGACATTACGCGTCAAGCCTTCCAACTGCACTGCCATATCCCAAATTTCTTTGGCATCGGTATCGTTTGTTAAAAAATCACGCAAGATTTCTTCACTGGTGATCGCTTTTTCCAGTGTCATACCCACTTCAAACGGAATCATTTTGGATAATTTATCCGCCAAGCCGTAAGACTTGCCCTGCACCCGCGCCACATCGCGCACCACCGCTTTCGCCGCCATGGTACCGAAGGTAATAATTTGTGAAACCGCATCGCGACCGTAAGTATCGGCGACATAGCTGATTACGCGATCGCGACCTTCCGTGCAAAAGTCGATATCAAAATCGGGCATCGACACCCGCTCTGGATTCAAAAATCGCTCGAACAGCAAATCGTAAGCCAGTGGATCCAAATCGGTAATTTTTAAGGCGTAAGCCACCAAAGAACCGGCACCCGAACCGCGCCCAGGCCCCACAGGAATACCATTGTTTTTTGCCCACTGAATGAAATCCATCACCACCAAAAAGTAGCCAGGGAATTGCATTTGATTGATAACATTCAATTCAAAGGCGAGGCGATCTTCATACACTTTTCGACGGCTGCCATCAGGATCAGAGCCTTCTGGCAATAATTTTGGCAAGCGCTCTTCTAAACCCGCACGCGAAACTTGTTCAAAAAACTGCTCAATCGTCAAACCTTCCGGCACGGGGTAATTCGGCAAACACGGTTTGCCCAACTGCAACACCACATTACAGCGCTTTGCTATCTCAACGGTATTGGCTAAGGCCTGCGGCAAATCGCCGAATAATTCCTGCATTTCTTGTGCAGATTTTAGATATTGTTCTTCGCTATAACGGCGCTCACGGCGCGGATCATCCAGCGTACGACCGTCATTGATACAGACACGCACTTCATGCGCTTCAAAATCTTCTTGCGCAATAAAACGCACATCATTGGTTGCAACGAGCGGACAGTTTTTTTCTGCTGCCAAAGCCACTGCAGCATGCAAATACTGCTCATCACCGACACGATCCGTGCGCTGTACTTCCAAATAAAAACGATGAGGAAAATCTTTTTGCCACGCACTAAGCAGAATACGAGCTTCATCAATATTTCCCGACAACAGAGCGCGACCGATGTCACCCTGCTTACCACCAGAGAGCATGATCAAGCCATCATTTAACTCACTCAGCCATTGTCGCTGCACCACAGCGCGGCCTTGTGATTGTCCGTGTTGATAAGCACGAGAAATCAATTGCGTGAGATTGCGATAACCCTGATCGTTCTGCGCCAATGCTGTGACCATGACGGATGCGCCACATCTTCACCATCACTCAACCACAGATCACTGCCGATAATGAGTTTGATGCCTTTAGACTGCAGTTCCTTATAACACTTGATCAAGCCGTAAAAATTGCACAGATCCGTGATGGCAACTGCTGGCATCTCTTGCGCACGCAGGCGTGTCGTCAAGGCTTTGGTTGTCACCAAGCCATCAACTAACGAATATTCCGTGCAGACGCAAGTGGATAAATGTCGAGGCGCTCACAATTTCATCCAACCGATAAATGCTCTATATACCCTAGGCGGCAGCTCACCAATATACCTCAACCAGTTTCTCTATTCCGCTTTTACTGATCAATATGGACGAATCATGAGCAAGCCACTGTCGCACAAACTACAAAAATTGAGCAACCGTTGCTTTAGTACTGCCTACCGCCATAAAGTCCAGCAGCCCTGTTTTCGTCAATTTGAACAAAAAACGAAGGAGAGCCTATTCAGGACAAAAGTGGATTTTTATTCAACAATTTAAAAGTCTTTCCGAACAATTTGCAAATGCCGCGAAAAACCTGAGGATAAAAAGATACCGAAGCCAAAAGAGCTGGCAACTCCCGCGAAGAGCTAGAAGCTCGCATCAGCAAATATCTGCTAATGGATACTGATTTGCTAGAAGCGCAAATCATGATTGATCGTTTATGCAAATACATTGCAAGACGAGCATCAACATGATGTTGACTGCCTTAGCATGCGTTTAGAACGCCTTGCTGGCATCACCATAGAGCGAAGCAACTAACCCACTCACAGCAAAACACCTCACCACAGTATTTCATCAATGCTGTGACGCATTGCAGCCCAGCAAAAATGCGAGTGATGCAGCAATGACTAACTGGGGCAAAGCACTAAAGCTGCTTATCCACAGTGGATCAACACATCAACCAACTTCTCATTAAGCAGCATATTCTCCCCTCGATTAGACATGGATGATGTCAGCCAGCGATACGAGAAAAAATCAAGACAAAGCGCGTGAAATACGCAAAAACCTAATCGAAGAGGTATCACGGGAAAAAAACAAGATGCAGATACCAGCATCAGCAATGAAGACCTCATGCTTTCGATCAAAGCATTGGTGGCCTGCGCCGCAGCATCGAATACAGAGCTCAACAAACACATTGTTACAGGAACAACAGGGGGCACTTTAGCCACCAAAGAAGACATTTTTGAAGCCATCAATAGCATCACCAACACCGCTCAAGTTAATAGCGAGACGGGGTATCGCGAACTCCCAGAAATCAACCAATCACTGGCTGAGAAACTCGCCAGTGCTAGCGATATGCAGTCCAAGGCGCTTTCGACACTCAAACACAAAACTCTATTTCATTACTCTCTATGATGTTTGATCGCTTGCAGAACGAGGAGCAAATTGCAGCCCCCATCAAACCACTCATCGATGAACTACAAGCTCCCATCCTAAAACTTGCCGTTCAGAACCAAGATTTTTTTGCCAACCCTGACAACTCTGCACAAGAATTAATCAACGAGATCGCTCAGGTAGGCACACAGTGGACTCCCAAACAAAACATCAGCAAAGATCCCTTTTACAAAAAAATATCCTCGATTGTTGACGATATCAATGCATCAAGTTTATCAAGTACATCCATAGAACAGCACGAAGAAATTTTCGAAGAAAAACTTATCACACTGAAAGATTTTCTTGAGAGAGAGAAGCAACGATCGGCACTTCTTGGAAGAGCGCATCATTCAAGCGGAGTCCAGAAGGCTAGAACAGAAGCCGCGCGTGAAACTGCTGAAAAAACCATACTGAAGAAAATTTCGCTATAAAGCACCAGAACACACAGCTACATTTCTCTAAAGAATACTGGCAGCATGTTTTATTTTTCACATTAATCGCGATGATGACTTTCTCTATCAGAAGAACAACAAAAGCCAGAAAAACACTTGATGATTTGCTAATTTTTCTTTAGAGCAGAAAACCTCGATACCGAATTTAGCGCTGTTGCAGAGGCAATTGTTTGGCAACGGGTAATTCACATAGGCCTTGAGCTATCAAATGAAGAAGCAACACTGAAAGGTCTACGGGATGAATTCCACAACAGCCAACAGTCCATCAAAGATCAAATCAGCTGCCGCCGCAGAGGCTAGCGCAAAAGCAGCCGAGTTAGAACAAGCAGCAGCTCGTGCAGCCGAAGCACTGTCCAACGCTGTTAGCGTTGTTCTGAAGCGTTCAGGAAACCCAATCAGAGCCGATTCCTACGGCCAACACACACAGCCAATTGAACCACCGCCAGCGATTACTCAAGAAGCTGTTATTTTTGAAACAAGTAATACATCCCCCTCTCCATCTACTGAAGATGACACCACCTTTGACGGCGAAATCATTACAGACAGCCTGCCAGAAATAGATGACGAGATGACTTTGAAGATGAAATTTCACAAGACGAAGATTTTTCTGTCGAAGATATTTTTGATAAGCAAGCCGACATGTTGCGCGCTGACACATGGTTTAGGCTCAGTAATGCGACGCACGATAAACTAAAAATAAAGCTCGCCGTTATCAAACACAACGGCAACTATATTTTTTGGTAAACCGTGAAGGCGCAAAAATTATTACTGCCAAAAAGCCAGAGGTTGCCGAATTGTTGCGCTGTGGAGAATTAGAAATCGTGGATGACTCCATCTTTTTTGATCGCGCACTGGAATCTGTTATTCAGCCCTGCGCAAATAACACGCTTGACCGGCGCGTAGGATTTTCGATAATGGTGTTGCCCCCAAACGCTGCAGCGCCTCCATGTGCCGCACGGTGGGGTAGCCTTTATGTATCGCAAAACCATAGTCTGGATATTGCAGATCCAGCACAGACATTTCCCGATCGCGTTGCACCTTGCCAAAATAGAAGCCGCACTGATTACCGGCACGCGGCTATCGCCTTTCACTACCGCTTCTGCCGAATAGTGCCATTGCGGTAAACGATTGCCATCCACCAAAACAAATTCCGGTTGTATTTGTAGTGCTTCAACAGCTCGCTTCATTGCCAACAAACTGGCCTGCAAAATATTTAGTGCGTCAATTTCTGCTGGTGTTGCGCGAGCAATCGACCAGCACAATGCTTTTTCTTGAATCTCATCAAATAAAGCTTCACGCTTTTTTTCGCTAATTTTTTTTGAATCAGCCAATCCTTTAATAGGCTTTTCTGGATTCAAAATTACGGCAGCCGTCACCACATCTCCCACTAATGGCCCGCGCCCCACTTCGTCCACGCCGGCCAACAAAACATCTTGGTAAGAACAGATATATGCTTCGTTCACCCTGGCAATCTCAACAATTACGCTTTTGGCAGCAAATCGATGATTGCACGAGCTGCCGCTCTGCTGGCATCGCGACGAATATCTTTGTGGATCTCAACAAACGCCTGCTGCATATCAACCACTTTATTTGGCGCACGCAATATGTCGAGCAGTGCGCTAGCTAAATTTTCTGCTGTTGCTTGATCCTGCAAAAATTCTGGCACTAACGACTTATTCGCCAACAAGTTAGGCAGTGACACATAAGGTACTTTTAACAAGCGCGAAATAATGGCGTATGACAATCGAGCCATTTTGTACGCCACTACCATCGGCCGCTTCAACAACATTGCTTCTAATGTTGTAGTGCCTGACGCCATTAATACGATATCACTCGCTGCCATGCACAACTGTGACTGACCATCCACCAATTGCACAGTTAAATCGGAGTAATCTGCCAGCATCGCCTGTAATTGCTCCCGACGCGCAGCATTCGCAGCAGGCATCACAAACAACAATTTTCTTTCTCTCTGAATGCAACAACGCGCGGCATCTAAAAATAAACGCCCCATGCGTTCCACTTCACCCGCACGACTGCCTGGCAGTAATGCAACCACTGTTGCTGAACTTGAGATAGATAAAGCTACTCGCGCCTGCTGACTGTCACTCTCCATAGGAATGCTATCCGCCAAGGGATGTCCAACACAAACAGCACGCAACGAAGGATAGCGATCTGCGTTATCGCGATAAAATTTTTCTTCAAAAGGGAAAAGTGTTAGAACTAAATCTGTCGCGCGAGCAATTTTCTTTAAGCGACCTTGTCGCCAAGCCCATACAGAAGGGCTGACATAATGAACCGTCTTAATACCCGCTACACACAAAGACTCTTCCAGCGACATATTAAAATCAGGCGAATCAATACCAATAAAAACATCCGGCGGATTTGCCAAAAAATGTTCACGCAGAAATCGTCGAATGCGCAATAACTCTGGCAGGCGTTTGAGTGGTTCAATTAAACCCATCACAGCCAGACGATCTTGAGCAAAAAAGCTGTGACAGCCTTCCGCCAACATCAATGGACCGCCAATACCTTCTACTTGCAAGCCGGGATAACACTCACGCAGTGCTCGAATTAAGCCTGCGCCAAGAATGTCGCCAGAAGCTTCGCCAGCAACAATTCCCACACGAAAGTTTCTAGCACTCACAAAATATTCAACTAACGAACAATGCCACGCGTTGATCCGCGCAAAGATTCAATAAAAATATCGAGCGGCGGGCAATCAGAATGCATGACTTCCAACTCAGACAGCGCCTCTTCCAGCGTTAAACCTTCACGATAAACTGCTTTGTATGCACGATTAAGCACTGTCAATTGTTCACGCGTAAAGCCGCGTCGCTTTAAGCCTTCGAGATTAATTCCGCGCGCTTCTGCAGGATTACCATACGCCAACACAAAGGCAGGAATGTCTTTGCCCACAGCAGTTCCCATGCCGGTAAATGCGTGCGCGCCAATGCTGACGCGTTGATGCACCAGTGTATAGCCGCCCAATATTGCCCAGTCATTCACGCGCACATGGCCAGCTAACGCTGTGTTATTGACCAAAATTGTATGATCGCCAATCACACTGTCATGCCCGACATGCACATACGCCATCAACAAATTATGGTTGCCAATCGTTGTTTCAGCACGGTCTTGAATCGTACCGCGGTGAATCGTGACGCCTTCACGAATCACATTGTGATCGCCAATCACTAAACGCGTTTCTTCACCGCGGTATTTCAAATCTGGCGTATCCTCGCCCACCGTTGAAAATTGAAAAATGCGATTGTGTTTGCCAATAACGGTTGGGCCTTTCAAAACACAATGCGAGGCAACTTCTGTACCTTCGCCAATTTCTACACCAGGCCCGATGATTGTCCACGGCCCGACCTTTACATCGTTGGCTAGACGTGCTTGAGGATCAACAATGGCACGAGGATCAATCATTACTGCGCTCACACTTTGCGATCAGCACACAAAATAGTGCCTTCACTGGCCAACTCATCATCAACAAAAGCGCGGCAAGCAAATTTCCAAATACCACGCTTCTCAGAAATAATACTCGCTTCCAAACGCAAGCGATCCCCCGGTACAACAGGGCGCTTGAAGCGCACATCATCCGCACCGACAAAATAATAAATAGAACCGTCCTGCGGCTTTTTATTCATGGTTTTGAAGCCAAGAATACCAGCAGCCTGCGCCATTGCTTCAATAATTAAAACGCCAGGAAATACCGGAATATCGGGAAAGTGGCCATTAAAAATAGCCTCATTGATGGTGATATTTTTGAAAGCAACAATCGATTCGCCCTCTTTCAACTCCACAACGCGATCCACCAAAAGAAATGGATAGCGATGCGGCAAATATTCGCGAATTTCTTTTACATCCATCAACATATTTATTACCTTTTATAAATCGTAAAAACTACGAATGATTGCGTTTATTTTCGAGTGCTCGCACGCGCTGAAACAAAGACTCCAACTGTAAAAACCGCACTGCACTTTTGCGCCAAGCGGCTGTTTTTGTCAGCGCGGTTCCCGATGAATATGAGCCCGCTTCTGTAATCGAACCAGTCACCAAACTTTTTGCGGTGATGTGCACACGATCAGCAATACGCAAATGCCCGACAATACCCACCGCTCCAGCAATCGTGCAATGTTCACCAATTTCTGTACTGCCAGCGATGCCCGTGCAGGCCGCGATGGCCGTGTACTTACCAATCTTCACATTGTGCGCAATTTGCACAAGGTTATCGATGATAACGCCATCCTCAATCACGGTATCATCCAATGCACCGCGATCAATACAAGTGTTCGCACCAATCTCAACACGGTTACCAATTACCACACCACCCAATTGATGAATTTTTTGCCAACCATTGCTTTCTTGATCAGAAAAATTGGGGGCAAAACCAAATCCATCTGCACCAATAACAACTCCACTATGCAGAATGCAATTCTCACCAACTTGTACATTGTGATATATCGTCACGCGCGGGTGTATCAAGCTATTCGCACCAACGGTAC
Organism: Pseudomonadales bacterium; assembly: GCA_041395665.1. Lineage (NCBI taxonomy): Bacteria > Pseudomonadati > Pseudomonadota > Gammaproteobacteria > Pseudomonadales > Pseudomonadales bacterium. The sequence continues at coordinate 50,428 of JAWLAB010000004.1, read as the reverse complement.
TACCTCTCCCAACAAAACAGCCAGCTCCAAGCACAACACCGTTGCCGATGACTGCATTTTCAGAAACCACACAGTGCGCACCAATAACAGCCGTCGTTGCGACTTGAGCCGATGCGGCCACAACAGCGCTAGGATGAATACCTACATTTGTATAGGGCGCCTCAGCAAACAACGAAGAGAGTCGCGCATAGTCCAGATAGGGATTTTCAGAAATCAAACAAGGTACTGGGCAATCTGCAACCAATTCAGATTTGAGTATGACGGCGGCCGCTTGCGTTGATTGCAGTTGGTTACGGTAAGCTGGATTTGAAAAAAAACTGACACGCTCATTATTTGCAGCAGCGAGTGTTGCAAGGCCGCGAACAACTCGCTGGCTTGCATCGAGCGCCGAAACTCCCGATAAAGTTAGGGAGAGACGCTCGGCAATCTCAGCGAGCGTATATCCTCGCGACATTTTTATTTCTTACTGGATGATGTATTTAATTTATCTGTCACTTTTGCCGTGATATCGAAAGATCCATTGGCATGAATGACTGCTTTTCTATCTAACAACAGGCCAATACCTTCAGAATCGACAATGCTTTTTACTGCACTTTCTAAACGAGGACCAATGTTATCCATTAAACGCTTACCAGCTACCTGACGTTCTGCATTCAATTTACGCACAATCAATTCAAAATCAGCCTGCTTGAATTCAATTGTTTTTTGTTTTTCTTGACTACCACCTTTCTCAAGGTCTGTGCGCAAATTGGAAATATCTTTTTTGAGTTTTTCTGCATCATTGATCATTTTGAAATATCTGAGCGCGCTTCAAAAGCTTTCATTTCAGATTTAGCCATGCTGGTATTCAAAATAGCTTCTTGCACATCTAGTACAGCCACTTTACCACCATCAGCAAATACTACTGATACAGACATCAAAGCAACAACAGCAACTACCGTTCTCATCATTCTTTTCACAGTACAACCCCACATTACATCAGTTAAAAAAACAGCCGTTCATGCTACACAAAACAACATCAAGAAATCGTGACTTTTTTAGAAAGTTTGCCCCATTGAGAATTGGAACACCTCGGACTCATCATCGCTACCCGCATTCAGCGGCTTCGCCACACTAAACATCAGCGGTCCAAAACCAGTCACCCATGTCAAGCCAACACCAGTTGAATAGCGCAAATCTCCGGGGCTAAAGCTCAAGCCAGAGCAATTGACTTGTTTGCCACCGTAAGGTCTCGACGACATTAGCGCCAACAATAGTGGGCACTGCATCACTACAAGTGGTGTCGTATACATTACCAAAATCAAAGAATACTGAAGTCTGCATAGAGGATTGATCCTTCACAAACGGCGTGGGAACAATCAGTTCAACACTGCCGTCTATGACAACATTTCCACCAACAGGATCATCATTGCCGTCGTAGGAAATGCCCTCTACCAGGGTTTCATCGCCTGAAGCAGAAGTTCTCGCAACATAGGCTAACTGCCCATCAGGCATGACCGCGTATTGATACGCACGAGCAGGTGTTCCGCGCGGCCCTAATGTATTTCGCTTATACCCACGAACCGAGCCAAATCCACCTGCATAAAAGTTTTCAAAAAAGGGCAACTCGTCCGTACCGCCATAGCCGGCACCAAAACCAAAACGCCCACGGAATCTCAGCGTGTATTTATCGTTAAGCGGCTTAAAGACCTGACCGCGATAAACCGCTTTGAAATATTCAAGATCACTAATACCAGGAGCGGTTCCTTCAAATGCAAGGCTCTGTGAAAAACCACTCGTGGGTAATTTAGCTTTATTGAGCGTGGACTGGCTCCATGTTGCCGTTAATTTGATGTCATCAAAGCTATTTCCATGGCGATCCAAGAAGCCTTTGTAAGCGGGTCCAGCCGTCATACCCGTGTACACACCGTCAACAGGTGACTGCGGCGCACAAGTAGTGAGATCAGACAAGCATGATTGATCAACATAGGGAATACTAGGATCTGGAATCGATGCAGGAGTACCAGATATTTCCTGTGGGGGAGAAGAGCCTACTTTAATAGAGTTGTGTACATAGCCCACACCAAAGCCCAATCTTTCAATTTCAGAAATAGGGTATCCAAAATTCATATCTACGCCGTAACTATCGACTGAATAATCAGCAACGTTGTAGTTTTCTAAATCACGAGAGGTGTAATACACATTAAAACCGCGACTAACTCCATCTGCCGTGTAATAAGGATCCATATAAGAAAAACTGATTTGGTCCATGTAAGAGCTGGTGCTGATATTTAAGCCAACTTTTTTCCCTGTTCCCAAGAAATTATCCTGCTGAATACTTCCACCCAGAATCAATCCCGATCCTTGTGCAAAACCGATACTTGCACCGATGCTGCCAGAAGGCTGCTCTTCTACTGCGTACTCCACATCGATTTGATCACCGGTTCCCGGCACATCCGTTGTTTTCACATCAACCGTTTTAAAATACCCCAGACGCTCCAAACGCGTTTTTGACTGCTCAATTTTTGAAGAATCAGCCGTTGCAGATTCCATTTGACGCATTTCTCGACGCAACACTTCATCTGAAGTTTTCGTGTTACCTCTAAAGTTGATTCGATTGACATAAACACGATGATGCGGAATGACGGAGAAAGTAATTTTTACTGTTTTATCCGCTTCGTTTCTTTCAGGAATGGATTTCACCTCAGCGTAGGTGTACCCCTCACTTCCCAAACGCTTTGAAAGTGCCGTCTGCGAGTTAGTCAAGTTAACTTGTGAAAAAGTTTCGCCCTGCTTTAATGTCACTAAGCTGTGCATTTCTTCTTCCGGCACAATCAGCTGACCAGAAAAATCAATTTGGCTGACCGTATAAACATCACCTTCATGAATATTCACTGTAATAAAAATAGCCTCTTTATCATCAGACAAAGACACTTGCGTGGACTCAATATCGAAACGCAAATAGCCACGATCCATATAATAAGAACGCAACCGCTCTAAATCTCCCTCCATTTTTTCACGAGCATATTTGTCATTACTAGTAGCCCACGACAACCAATTTGAAGGCTCAGACTGAAACAAATCCAATAAATCTTCTGTGGCGAAAACGCTGTTACCGATAATATTAATAGCCTTGATACGCGCCACTTCTCCTTCGTCGATCCCAATAGAAATACCGACTCGATTACGCGGCAACTCGCGCACTTCTGTTTTTACTTTTGCACCGTAACGCCCTTGACCGACATACTGCCTTTCTAATTCAGAACCCATCGCCTCAAGTGTTGATGGCTTATAGATTTGCCCTTCTGTCATGCCCGCTTTTTTTAAGGCACTACTTAATTCTTCCGTTTTGATCAACTTGTTGCCAGAAATACTAATTTCCGCAATGGTTGGGCGCTCCACCACTTTAATAACCAACACATCGTGATCGCGATTAATTTGAATATCGTCAAAGTAGCCCGTACGAAACAATGCACGCGTTAATTCTTGTAGTTGACTGAATTCGATTTCATCACCGGTACTAACAGGTAGCGCAGCAAACACAGAACCTGGTGAAACGCGTTGCAAACCGTCGATACGAATATCTGCAATTTTGAAGGTGCCTTCCGCATGTACAACAGACGCAGCCAAAGCCATTAACAGCCCAGCTAACAATACTAGTTTTTTCAACATCTCAATCACTCAGAATCCCTTGTTTGCACCCAAGCGCAAACACATTAATCAACGCTTTATTTTCTCAACACAACGGCGTACAGCTACAAGCGCAACACATCGTTATAAATAGCAAACACCATCAAACTGGCTATTAATGCCATGCCAATTTGAGTACCTAATAACTGAACTTTCTCTGGCACAGGACTGCCTTTAGCTGCCTCGATCAAATAGAGCAGCAGCAAGCCGCCATCCAACACGGGGATGGGCAGCAAATTCACGACACCCAAATTAATGCTAAGAACGGCAAGCATACGGCAAAACACAGCCAAGCCGTGCTCCGCCGAATCGCCGGCCACTTTAGCAATGCCGAGGGGACCACTCAAGTTCTTTGGTGACAGATGTCCAACAAACAACTTTTGTAGCGTAACCAACAAAAGCTTTGACTGGCTGAGAGTCTCTGTAATGCCTTGGTGCAAAGCCTGTAATGGTGACTTACGCGTATAGCGAATGTAACGCTCATCCATGGGAGGAGAGCCAATTTGCGCACCAATTTGACCTATAACTTCCCCTTTTGAATCAATAACTTTTGCCGGCTTTACGACTATCTCCTTCAATACACCTTCGCGGCGCACACCCAACTTTAGCGCTTGCTCTGGCTTGCTTCGCACGCTTCCAAGCCAAGTTTCAATCCCTTCAACCGCTTGGCCATCCAGCGTTTCAATCACATCTTCGGCTCGTAGCCCAGCCTGTGCTGCCCTACCTTCTGGCAGCACATCGCGCACCAGTACAAAAGGTGGTTCATAAAACTGGAATCCCAACCCTGCAATGGGATCCGGCACCTCTGTATCGGCCAACCAACTCTGTAGCCCAACCAACAATTCATAGGTTGTTTCATTCTCGGCAAAGCGCACAGTGATTGCCAAATCACCCGTATCACCAATACGAGCAATCAACGCCTCCAAAACATCGGCCCGAGAAACAGTTGCAACACCATCCACAGCAATGATTTCTTGCCCTGCTTGCATGCCAGCACGCGCGGCCAATGAATCGGGCGTAACTTTACCGACAGTCGGTGCCAAGCTCAGCTGACTGCCAGAAAACAGTATCGAGAATAAAATAGCGGCCAGCAAAAAATTAGCCATAGGCCCGGCCAGTACGATCAAGCTGCGCTTCCACACAGGTTGGCGATTAAAGCTGCAATGCAATTCAGCCTCAGCGACAGGCGCTTCGCGCTCGTCCAGCATTTTGACATAGCCACCCAAAGGGATAGCAGCTACCACAAACTCACAGCCCGTTTTATCTGTGCGGCACCACAATGCTTTTCCGAAGCCAATGGAAAACCGTAAGACTTTGACGCCCAACTTACGGGCAACCCAGAAATGACCAAACTCATGCACAGCGACCAAAACAGCAATCGCCACAATAAAAGCACCAGTTGACCAAAAAAATCCTGCCATGGATTGCCAAATCGCGGTTGCATCAGCCATAACTTGCCACCTCGTATTCGGCTTGCGCTCTCGCCTTGCTATCGACAGCAATCAAAGCTGCTATATCAGGCGCAACAGGGAGATCAGCCAACGCACACAACACGCGCTCAACCACTTCAACAATGCCTGTAAACGGTAACTGCTCTGCCAAAAATGCGGCCACTCCCACTTCGTTCGCTGCATTCAAAACGGCTGGCGCACTGCCTTCTTTTTGTAAGACTTCGCGCGCTAAACGCAACGCAGGAAAGCGCACTTCATCTGGCGGAAAAAACTCCAGTTGCATAGCAGAAGCAAAATTCAAACGCTGCACGCCAGCATCAATGCGTTCAGGCCACGCTAAACCGTACGCAATTGGCGTGCGCATATCAGGACAGCCTAATTGCGCGAGCGTGGAGCCATCCACATATTCCACCATCGAATGCACGATGCTTTGCGGATGCACCACAATGTCCACTTTGTCATGTGCAATATCAAACAAGCGACACGCTTCGATCAACTCCAAACCTTTATTCATCATCGTTGCAGAATCGACAGAAATTTTTTGCCCCATGCTCCAATTGGGATGTGCACACGCTTGTTGCGGCGTTACAGCACGCATTTCTTCTAACGATGCATGGCGAAATGGTCCGCCGGATGCTGTCAAAATTAAACGATTAACACCGGCATCCTGCAAAGATTTCCCGTAAGGCAAACACTGAAAAATAGCATTGTGTTCGCTGTCGATAGGCAACAGCGTTGCACCAGATTTTTGCACCGCCTGCACAAATAAATGCCCAGCACATACTAAAGCTTCTTTATTTGCCAGCAGGATTTTTTTGCCAGCATTCACAGCAGCCAGCGTGGGCGCCAAGCCAGCAAAACCCACAATTGCCGCCATCACTGTATCAACAGATTGATGCGCAGCGACAAACTCTAAGCCGTCTACACCAGACAACACCTCTGTCGCCAATCCAGCTTGCTGCAACATTTGTGCAAATTTCTCTGCTGCATTGACATCCGCCACTACAGCAAACTGCGGCACAAACTGTTTGCACTGCGCGAGCAAAACATCAATACGCTGATTGGCGGTTAGCGCAAAAATTTTGTAGCGATTGGGATGCTGTGCGACCACATCCAAAGAGCTAACGCCAATAGAACCGGTGGAACCCAAAACAGTAATGGACTGCACAGCACTCATAACACAGCGCCCCACAAATACAGCAAAGCAAACACAGGCACAGCCGCTGTCCAGCCGTCGATACGATCCATCACGCCGCCGTGCCCTGGCAACAATTGACTGCTGTCTTTAATACCGCGCGCACGCTTCACCATGCTTTCAAACAAATCTCCCAGCACAGAAGCGCAAGAAATGAGCATCACAGATACAATCAACACAAAGCTTTTGAGTACGCTTACATTACAAAACACAGCCACCAACACAGCTAAAACAATATTCGCTAAAACACCACCCCAAAAACCTTCCCATGTTTTATTTGGGCTGACACGCTCTGCCAACTTATGTTTTCCAAAACGACGACCCGCAAAATAAGCGCCAATATCGGCTGCTGCAATAATGGCAATCACCAACCAAACTAAACCACTGTGCGCCACTAAAGGCTGCAAAAACAACATGCCAAGCCAAGCCGGCAGTAACAACCAAAATCCTAAAAACAACAAAACATTAGGATGCTCGAATAGTTTGACATTGGGATAACGACGAACAGCAACAAATGTTAAAACCCAGCCCAATACAGACAAAGCTAAACTGACAGTTAAAACACTTCCCGCCTGATACGCGTCTAAAAAAAACAAAGCCAACATCGCACAAGCCATCACACCAGCATAAGCAACTTGCTGGCCACGCTGTGCCAAACCCACCATATTGGCCCACTCGCCAGCAGCTACCAAAAAAATCAATGAGAACAGTGCAACAAAAGCGTGAAATGAAAATAACAACAATACAACAGCCAATCCAGCCGCCAAACAACACGCCGTGATGATTCGTGTTTTAAGCACCGGCACTTACCTGATCGCCAGACAAACCAAAACGGCGTTGGCGCGTATAGAAATCACTGATGGCAACGCGCATCGCATCCGCATCAAAATCGGGCCAAAACAAATCCGAAAAATACAGTTCAGCATAAGCAGCATGCCACAGCAAAAAGTTACTGATGCGCTTTTCACCACCGGTGCGTATCAATAAATCCACTGGCGGTAAATCACCCAAACTCATGGTTCGATTGACCAACTGCTCATCAATGTCGGCTGGCGTCATATCACCACGCACACAAGCTTCCGCCAATTTTCTTGCCGTATTGGTGATATCCCAACGACCACCATAATCGGCAGCAATCGACAGCACGCGTTCACCACCAGCAGTAAACGCTTCAGCCTCATCAATAAGCTTCAATAATTTTGGCGAAAACCGAGTGCGATCACCAATAACCCTCAGGCTTACACTCTCCTCTTTCATTTTTTTCTTTTCATTAGAAAGATACAGCGAGAACAAACCCATCAATGCATCCACTTCTTTCGATGGTCTCTGCCAGTTTTCTGAACTAAAAGCAAAAACGGTTATGTAAGGCACTCCTGCATCTTTTGCAGCACCGAGCACATCACGCACCCGTTCAACACCTTTCTTGTGGCCAGCCACACCGGGCAAACTACGCTGTTTTGCCCAGCGATTATTGCCATCCATAATCAGAGCAATGTGCTGCAATTTTGCAGATTTCACAGCAGGAGTTGTCATACGCGCTTCAATATCTCGACAGATTTAAATTTCTGTCAAATCTCTCTCTTTCACCGAGAACGCCTTATCAATTTCAGCAATGTACTTATCGGTGATTTTCTGCACTTCATCTTGCGCGCGGCGATCATCATCTTCGCTGATCGCTTTTTCTTTCAACAAATCTTTGAGCTGTGCATTGGCATCGCGGCGAATATTACGCACCGAAACGCGCGCTGTTTCGGCTTCCGCTTTAGCGTGTTTGATAAAGTTTCTGCGCGTTTCTTCCGTTAATGCCGGCATTGGAATGCGAATCACTGCACCTGCAGTGTTGGGATTCAAGCCTAAATCAGAAATCATGATGGCCTTTTCAATGGCTGGCACCACGGCTTTTTCCCAAGGCGTGATGGATAGCGTGCGTGCATCTTCCACATTGATATTCGCCAACTGCTGCAACGGCGTATCTGCACCGTAATAATTCACGACAATACCTTCCAAAATACTTGGATGTGCGCGACCGGTACGAATGCGATTAAAAGCATGAGACAAAGCCTCAATACTTTTTTTCATGCGCTCTTCGGCTTCTTTTTTGATGTCATTAATCATAGTGATGCACTCTCTAATAGCTTTCTTATTTAATCACTGTACTTTTCAATCATCAGCGTGCCTTCATTGCCGCCGACCACAATATTCAACAGTGCACCCACTTTAGACATACGAAATACGCGTACAGGCATATTGTGTTCACGGCACAAACAAATCGCGGTTAAATCCATCACACCTAATTTTTTGTCTAACGCTTCGTCGTACGTTAAACGCTCGTACATTTTGGCATTGGGATTTTTCATGGGATCCATGTCATAAACGCCATCAACTTTCGTTGCTTTGAGAACCAATTCGGCGTTGACTTCGATGCCGCGCAAACACGCAGCAGAATCTGTAGTAAAAAAAGGATTGCCCGTGCCTGCGGCAAAAATCACCACTTCGCCCTGCTCTAGGTAACGAATCGCGCGACGACGATCGTAGTGCTCCACCACGCCGCTCATGGGGATAGCTGACATCACATGGCTCTGGATATTGCTGCGCTCCAGTGCATCGCGCAGTGCGAGACCGTTCATTACAGTCGCGAGCATACCCATGTGGTCGCCAGTGACGCGATCAAGCCCCGCTGCCGACAGCGCCGCACCACGAAATAGGTTACCGCCACCAACAACCAAACCGACCTGCACGCCAATGCCCACGAGCTGACCAATCTCCAGAGCCATTTTGTCGAGCACTTTGGGATCAATACCAAAGCCCTCTTGCCCCATGAGTTCTTCGCCGCTCAGCTTGAGCAGGATGCGCTTGTATTTTCTGTCCTTGCCAGAGGTCATCGGCTTAATCCGTCAAAGAAAAGTGGCACACATTCTAGTGCATGGGGTGGGATATTTCAGCCGCAAACCCGACAAAAGCCACCAACAAAAACGGCGAAGCAGGTTGCCCAACTTCGCCGTTTTCTGATTTGCTTTGAAATTACTTAGCAGCAACAGCTGCTGCTACTTCCGCCGCGAAATCTACTTCTTTTTTCTCAATACCTTCGCCCACTTCCAAGCGAATGAAACGAGTGACTTTAGCGCTGTTTTTTGCCAACAACTCACCCACTTTCATGTCCGGCTCTTTAACAAACGCCTGCTCAACCAAAGACACTTCAGAGAGGTATTTTTTCACCGCGCCTTCCACCATTTTTTCAACGATGTTAGCTGGCTTGCCAGACTCAGCAGCTTTCGCTGCGGCAATTTCGCGCTCTTTGGCAATAACTGCTGGCGATACATCTTCCGCAGAGACCGCTTCTGGTTTCGCCGCAGCAACATGCATGGCCACATCGCGTGCCAAATCTTCACTGCCGCCTTCCATCGCAACCACAACACCAATTTTGATGCCGTGACGATAAGCAGCCAATACTGCGCCTTCGACCAACTCAGCGCGACGCACTTGGATGTTTTCACCAATTTTTTGCACGAGAGCAACACGCGCTTCTTCAACTGTTTGACCACCGAAATCCAGTGCGGCAATTTTTTCCACATTCGTTTCTCGTGCAGCCAATGCCACTTCAGCCACTTTGTTAGCAAAAGCTGTAAAGTTTTCATCTTTAGCAACGAAATCGGTTTGGCTATTCACTTCCAACACGATAGCGGTTTTGCCGTTATTGGCGATAACGATAGCGCCGTCGGCCGCAATATTACCTGCTTTTTTAGCAGCTTTTGCTTGACCGGATTTACGCAAATTATCGATAGCCACTTCGATATCGCCGTTGGCTTCCACCAGTGCTTTTTTGCACTCCATCATGCCAAGACCAGTGCGCTCACGCAGTTCTTTTACGCTGGATGCTGAAATCTCTGCCATTGTCTATTCCTCGTTTTAATCTATGAATGTTCAAAAACCAGAAAGGGGGACGCGCCCCCTTTCTTTGCAATCATCAAACAATGATTGAATTAGGCTTGTTCGCCATCCACTTCAACAAATTCATCTTTGTTTTGTGGTGCGTTACCGGCGCGCTCTAAGCCTTCCGCGCAAGCATCTGCCATGGCAGTGACATACAACTTCACTGCGCGCAATGCATCGTCGTTAGCGGGGATTACGATATCAACACCGGATGGATCGCTATTAGTATCCACGATACCGATAACAGGAATACCCAACTTGTTCGCTTCAGTGATCGCAATGCGCTCGTGATCCACATCGATAACGAACAATGCATCAGGCAAACCGCCCATGTCTTTGATACCACCGATCGCGAGTTCCAATTTTTCCATGTCGCGCGTACGCATCAAAGCTTCTTTTTTTGTCAGCAAATTGAAAGTGCCGTCTTGTGACTGCTTTTCCAATTCACGAAAGCGTTTGATAGAAGTGCGAATGGTTTTGTAGTTAGTCAACATGCCGCCCAACCAGCGGTGGCTGACGTAAGGCATACCCACGCGAGACGCTTGTTCAGCAACTACTTTTGCTGCGGCGCGCTTAGTACCAACAAACAAAATTTTGTTGCGCTTGGAAGATAAATCGCGCGCCAATGCCAAGGCTTCGTTAAAAGCAGGCACGGTGTGCTCAAGATTGATGATGTGAATTTTGTTGCGGGCACCAAAAATATATTTGCCCATTTTTGGATTCCAGTAGCGCGTCTGGTGTCCGAAGTGCGCACCTGCTTGCAGCAGGTCTGTCATGCTGATATTGGCCATAGTTTCCTCTCGGGTTAAGCCACCACAGCCCCCATCAACCTACCCCGTAGGGCACCCAGATTGATGTGACGAGTTGTGTGAGTCGTTGATCCGCGCCGACCCCATGCCGGAGCGGGCGGGCTTTATACCACAGGAGGTGGTTATTTGTCCCGTTTTTTGAGGTGTTTAACCAAGCGTTTGCGCTTCTGCAACTGGCGCGGCGTCAGCGTATTGCGCTTGCCCTCATAAGGGTTGTCGCCGCCTTTGAATTCAATGCGCAGCGGCGTACCCGACATCTGCAACACATCGCGATAGACATTTTCGAGATAGCGCCGATAGTGATCCGGCACCTTATCCACCTGATTGCCGTGTATCACGATCAAGGGCGGGTTCTGACCACCGGCATGGGCGTAGCGCAGCTTGATGCGACGACCGTTGACCAAAGGCGGTTGATGCGAGGAAACCGCGTCTTCCAAGATGCGTGTCAGGAACGGTGTGCTCAGTTTTTGCGTGGCAGATTTGTAGGCTTTCTTGATGGAATCGTACAAGTTACCCACGCCACTGCCGTGCAGCGCAGAAATGAAATGCGTGGTCGCAAAACGCGTGAACTGCATGCGGCGATCCAGCACGCGTTTCACTTCGTTGCGCTGATCTTCGTCGAGACCATCCCATTTGTTGATAGCAACAACGAGTGCTCGACCTTTCTCAATCACATGACCGAGCAGGTGTAAATCTTGTTCAACGATACCTTCTTGCGCATCCATCACCAGAATGACGACATTGGCATCTTCGATGGCTTGCAGTGTTTTCACGATAGAAAACTTTTCTATCGTTTCTTTCACATTTTTGCGCTTGCGAATACCCGCTGTGTCAATCAGCGTAAAAGTATCGTCGTTGCGCTGATAGTCGATATAAATACTGTCGCGCGTGGTGCCGGGCAAATCAAAAACTACTACGCGGTCTTCGCCCAACATGCGGTTAACTAGCGTGGACTTCCCTACATTCGGTCTGCCGACAATAGCAATTTTGATACGGCGCGGCTGCGTGCTGTCTTCACTTTCCTCAACAGAATCTTCTGCACCCCGTTCGCCGTCTGCGTCGCCATCCCATTCGTCGTCTTCATCAACTTCTACAATGTCTGCCAACTCAGGAAACAACGAATGCGCAACTGCTTCCATCAATTGATGCACGCCACGACCATGCGCAGCCGCAATGGGATGCACTTCTTGAAAACCTAAAGCAAAAAATTCACTGGTAGCGATATCAGGATCCGTACCGTCAGATTTGTTCACCACTAAAAAAGTTTTTTTGTGATTTTCACGCAAATGACGCGCAATTAACTCATCACCTGCCGACAATCCTGCGCGGCAATCCACTAAAAATAAAACAATATCTGCTTCTTCAATGGCCGTGAGTGATTGATGCGCCATCGCATCATCAATACCGTGTTCTTCTTCACCGAGACCGCCAGTATCTACCACAATAAAACGGCGACCTTCAAATGAAGCTTCGCCGTACTGTCTATCGCGCGTTAAACCTGCAAAATTAGCGACAATGGCATTGCGTGTGCGCGTGATGCGATTAAACAATGTGGATTTTCCAACATTGGGGCGACCGACTAACGCAATGACAGGTAACACAAATAATCTCTTTTTTTATTTAACGCTGAGTGCGTATAACTTACCGCTGACGGTCAAGGCATACAAAGTATCGCCATCACTTTGCAAATCTGCGCGCACACCATTGCCACCAATGTTGTAGCGGCCTGCATATGCGCCATCAGCGCGTTTCAGCAAATGCACATAACCGTATTTATCAGCTACCGCAAGATAAGCACCCAGCACAGCAGGCGAAGACAAACTGCGATTTTCAAAACCTCTAGACTTCCACAACTCATTTCCAGAATTCATGCTGAGCGCTCTGACAGAATCATCGCCCTCGACCATGTACACCACATCATCTGCACTGGCCATACTGCGCATCACAGAAGCTTTTTGCTCCCACTTCACTTGGCCGCTCTGTTGGTCGATATCGACAATTGCACCTTGATACGAAGCAACAATGACATCCGTCGAAGTCAACAGCGGGTCAGCTTGCACATCAATAATGCGCTCTAGTTCTGTACGACCATTGGGCACAATGAAGCGGCGTTCCCACTGCATCAATCCGGTACTGGCGTCCAACACTGCCACTTTGCCGTTATCAAATGCCACGAACACCGAGCCAGAACGAATAACTGGCGCGCTGTTGCCGCGCAGCGTTAATACCGCTTGCGAAGCTTTGTACGACCAGCGCACGCGCCCTGTACCCGCATCGAATGCTTGTACGCGCGCATCGGTTGACTGCGCAACAACCACATCGCCATTCGTCACTGGCGCTGCCAATACTTGGCTGCTGGTTTGTCCACGCCAGCGTTCACTGCCACTGGCGGCATCCAATGCAATGACGCCACCGTTATCTGTTGAAACAAACACCATATCAGCACCAGCGCCAACAGCACCCACTAACGCAGCATCAACTTTCGCTTTCCAGCGCACATCGCCACTGGCACGGCTGATGGCGACTACACCGCCATGCGCATTGGCCGCATAAATTGTGCCGCCATCTACAGCGGGGGTTAACGCCAACAACAAGGCATCATCGCCTTGGTTTCCCACACCGCGCGACCACTGCTTTGCTAACGAAATTGTGCCAGTGGGTAATGATTGCAACTGAGCCACTTCAGCTTTCTTTTTATCTTCCAACAAACTGCACGCAGACAGCGTTGTTACCAAACTTGCAACCAAAACGCCGCGCGCGCACTGTGACAACATGGCTTTCATGACGGATGAATGACTCACGATGCCCCCTCTCACTTACTTTTTGTATCAGTTTTGGCGGAAGGCAACATTGATAATTTCACCTCCAAAATAGATACGCGTTCACGGTTGCTCGCTGTATCAAATACTTGTTTGGCTTTTTGATAACTAGCGCGCGCATCCTCTGCTTTGTTTTGCGCTGAAAGAATATCCCCACGCAACTCTGCCACTTCACCTTCCCACGCAGCACCAACCGTTTTAATTCCATTTAAAGTAGCCAAGGCTTTATCGCCTTCATTCTGTGCATTTTGTACTTGTGCAAGACGCAGGCTCACCAAGGACTTCAAACTGTTGTCTGCATTATTCTGCTGCACCCATTCCAAAAACTGTGCTGCAGCCGGTAAGTTATTCGCTGCCACAGCATCTTTTGCCAAACGCAAACCGGCAAATACTGCATAAACAGAACGCGGATATTCTTTACGCAATTGCTCCGCCAGCGCAGTGACTTTTTTCGCGCCATCTACAGACTCTGTTGCCGTCAACATTTGCTGAAATAAATCAGAAGCCGCTTCCGTTTGCTTGGCTTGATAAGACTGCCACTGCGTCCATCCAAAAAAACCAATCAGTGCAATCACGACACCAACAAGGGTTGATCTGCCATTTTCACGCCACCATTTTTTGATGAGTTCAACCTGTTCTTCTTCGGTTTGATAGTCCGCCATAATGCGCTTTGCGCTCCTCTCTCAGTGACTCAATAATAATCAGGAAACTACGCCGACAAATGCTGGCGTAAAAAGGCTTGCAGTGTACCAAAAGGTACTTCCTGCTGTTCGCGCTCGTCGCGCAGAAACTTAACCGCGACAACCTGCTTGTGCAGCTCATCGTCGCCCAGCACCAAAGCAATGTTCGCGCCACTGCGATCTGCGCGCTTGAACTGATTTTTGAAACTGCCACCGCCACTATTGAGCAGCACCACAGCCTCAGGTGACGCATCGCGGCACTGCTCAGCCAACAGCAACGCATCGCCTAGCGCAGTTTCAGAAAACACGATAAACACATCCGGTGATTCCGCCTGCACACTACCTACTTCTTCCAGTAGCAACGCCAATCGCTCAACCCCCATGGCGAAACCAAAGGCAGGCGTCGGTTTACCACCCAGCTGCTCGACCAAACCATCGTAGCGACCACCCGCGCACACCGTACCTTGCGCACCTAAGGAGCGCGTCACCCACTCAAACACGGTGGCGTTGTAGTAATCCAAACCGCGCACCAAACGCGAATTGAGTTCAAAGGGTACGCCTACGCGTGTTAATGCAGCGCACAGTTGATCAAAATGCAGACGAGATTCATCGTCTAAATAATTCTGCATTTGCGGCGCATCAACCAATAGCTTCTGCGTATTAGCATCTTTACTATCCAAAATACGCAAGGGATTGCTGTGCAAACGCCGCTTGCTGTCCTCATCTAAATCTGCAACAAACTTTTCTAAATAAGTGACTAATGCCGCTCGATAATTGGCGCGTGCAGCATTGGAACCTAAAGAATTCAGTTGCAGCGACACATGATCCGTCAAACCCAATTCACGCCAAAGCCGCGCGGTGAGCAACAACATTTCCGCATCGATATCGGGCCCTGCAAAACCAAACGCTTCAACGCCGATTTGATGAAACTGGCGCAAACGCCCTTTTTGCGGGCGCTCGTGACGAAACATAGGGCCCGCATACCACAATTTTTGCGTTTGGTTGTACAGCAAGCCATTTTGCTCGCAGGCACGCACGCAACTGGCTGTACCTTCAGGACGCAGCGTCAGGCTGTCGCCGTTGCGATCTTCGAAGGTATACATTTCTTTTTCGACGATATCCGTGACTTCGCCGATTGCGCGCTTAAACAGTGCGGTATTTTCTAAAATAGGAAAACGAATTTCACGATAGCCATAACTGCGCAACACATCTGCAACAGTTGCTTCAAGAAATTGCCACACATGAGAGTCTTGCGGCAGCAAATCATTCATGCCGCGAACCGATTGAATTTTACTCACCACGAAAAACCTTGCTGAAATTTCTGATTAACTTTTTGCGATGACGGCGGCTTGCTGCGCCACTTTGTCGCGAATCATTTTTTCTAACGAATCCACCAACTCGCTGTTTTCCAGCTTCACGCTGGGTTTACCATCAACAAACACCATGTTGCTAGGCGAGCTACCCGTCAAACCAATATGCGCCACTTTCGCCTCACCGGGTCCGTTGACATAACAACCAATGATGGCGACATCCAGTGAATCGTTGATATCTTCCAAACGCGATTCCAATGCATTGACGGTTTGAATTACATCAAAATTTTGGCGCGAACAACTAGGGCAAGCGATGATATTGATGCCTTTGGTGCGCAAGTGCAGGCTTTTCAAAATATCAAAGCCCACCTTAATTTCTTCCACAGGATCTGCCGCCAGCGACACACGAATGGTATCGCCAATGCCATCCATCAATAGCATTCCCAAGCCCACCGACGACTTCACTGTACCTGCACGCAATGCGCCTGCTTCAGTAATACCCAAATGCAAGGGCTGTTCAATTTGAGAAGCAATTTTTCGATAAGCTTCAACAGTCAGAAAAACATCCGAAGCTTTTAAGCTCAATTTGAAATCATGGAAATCCATTTTGTATAAGATATCGATATGTCTAAATGCGGATTCCACCAGCGCATCTGCATTCGGCTCGCCGTATTTTTTCTGTAAATCTTTTTCCAAAGAACCTGCATTCACACCAATACGAATAGGGATATTTTTCTCGCGTGCTTTTTCCACCACGGCACGCACGCGATCTTCTCGGCCGATATTGCCTGGATTGATACGCAAGCAATCCACACCGAGGTCCGCTACGCGCAGTGCAATTTTGTAATCGAAATGAATATCAGCAACCAACGGCACTTGGACTTGTTGACGAATAACACCGAATGCATCCGCAGCCTCCATCGAAGGCACAGAAACACGCACAATATCTGCGCCCACATTTTCTAATTGGCGAATTTGCACAACGGTTGCTGCAACATCGGTTGTTTCAGTATTCGTCATACTTTGCACAGCGATCGGCGCATCACCACCAACAGCTACATTGCCCACCATGATCTGACGCGACTTTCTGCGCTTGATCGGACTTTCCG
This sequence comes from Pseudomonadales bacterium, assembly GCA_041395665.1. NCBI lineage: Bacteria > Pseudomonadati > Pseudomonadota > Gammaproteobacteria > Pseudomonadales > Pseudomonadales bacterium. The sequence goes on along the minus strand of JAWLAB010000004.1, from coordinate 33,456 downwards.
TCAACATTGATTTTACCTCGTCACTCGACTCGATCTGTTTTTGTGTCATCACCCAACACAAACCGCGCAGATTGCGCGCCCGTTTTAATTGGCACAGATACCGGTGTACCGTTGTAGTTCACATTGGCTGCGGCAGCTCTACCCAGCCAAATATACAAAGGCGGAGCCACATCCAAATCCAACACATCACCTTTGTGATAGTTTTTTTCGTGCACTATTTTTCCGTTGTGGCTTTTAATTTGCACCCAACAATCGTCAGAAAACTCGATATGCAAGGCTGAATCCAGTTGATCGTTTTCTACTGTTTTTTGATCATTCACTGCATTGGAATTTTCTACGGCACTGACTGCGGCCTCATTGAGAGGAGCTGCGGCTAGCGGGGTAATTTGTAGCGGTGATTGGTCAATCAGTGTCGTTGTTGTCGATGACGAAAGAATATCTTCTGCGGCATCAATATTATTCAGTTGAGCCTCTTCCGATGCCGGTACAGCTTCCGACTCAGCGACTTCAATAATAGGTTGCGGCATTTGTGAAGAACGCGATATCCACTGCCAATAACCACCAGCAACCAGCAATACAAGCAACAGAGCAATAACAGGGCTGTATTTACGGTATGGATTCGGTGTAGAAATGACCACGATTTTAGCGCGAGCAGGAGTAGAAACTTCCTTATCAACTTTTGGCGCAATACGCTCATAAGCACGCACTAATACATCGCCATCTATTCCGTACAGCTTGGCGCAATTGCGTAAATGGCCTTTCACAAATACCGCACTACGAAATTCAGAGAATCGCCCACTTTCCAGCGCTAACAATTGATGCGGCGTTAAGCGCAACTCACTTGCCACACCTTCCAATAAAAAATTTTTTTCTTCGCGGCGTTGCTTTAAGACTAAACCAATATCAATCGCGCTGGACAAAGCAGCCGCTTCACCATTCACAGCATTCATTTAGCTCTCGCCCAAGCTTGATATTCACTGTACTGCGGAGAGTTGGCGAAATGGTTTTTAAGCAGCAGCGCATAACTGGATTCTTTATCCGCTTGTTTTAGTGCACGCGACAAACGAATACCCAACCAGAGGGACTGAGCATTTTGCTTAGAAGTTGCTATATATTTTTCATACAGCTGACTGCTTTGAGCAAATTCTCCTGTATCAAATTTCAGCTCTGCCATTTCTAAAATAACAGCTGTGTTGCGCGCATTATTGACATAACTACGACGCAAAGCCTCTTCAGCCTCTTTCATCTTTCCTTGCTTTTTAAGGCAAATACCGTAGTTAAGAAATGCAGCATCGCGCTTAGCATACATAACATCGTCTGTTGCTTTAGCAAACTTTTCGCACGCTTCGTCATAGCGTTTGCGCTGATATAAGAACACACCGTAATTAACATAGGTGGCCGTAAAATCAGAATCACTACTCAATGCCGTCTTATATTCTTTTTCTGCCAACTCAAATTCACCATCCGTCAGATAATAATAGGCCAACACATTGTGCATCTCGGCTGAATCATCATCGATTGCCAAACCTCTTTTAATAGCGCGCAAAGCCATATCGCGACGGCCGTCACGCATATAACCATTGGCCAGCGTAATGTAATCCGACAACGCCGATTTCATATCCACTTTACTATCAGCACGAGGAACAGGTTTTCCTGTCGCGTCATTGACTGTCTCTGTCACGCAGCCTGATAACAGCAAAGTGCCGCACACAAAAATACTCATCAACAAACGCACTAAAAACTTCATTACTACTCTCCTTGAACTATACGCACAATATCGCCAGTGGAAGCTGATCTTGCCTGCTCGTAACGCGCGCTGCGCCGCGTCCGGTCATTCACCATGCCGGCCAACTGACCACAGGCTGCATCAATATCGTCACCACGGGTGGTGCGAATGGTGGTTGTATACCCTGCTTCAATCAAAATGTCACGGAAACGGTACAAACGGTTATTGCTGACGCGTCGATAGTCCGACAGTGAAAACGGATTAAATGGAATCAAATTGATTTTGGATGGCACATCGTGCAACAGCGCTGCCAATTGCTGCGCGTGCTCAGGTTTATCGTTCACACCGTCAATCAGCGTGTACTCGATGGTTGCGCTTCGTTTATCCGGCAGACCAGCGAGATAGCGCTTGACTGAATCTAGCAACATAGCAATCGGGTATTTGCGGTTGATCGGCACCAATTCATCGCGCAGCGCATCGTTCGGTGCGTGCAGCGAAATCGCCAGCGACACATCGGTGTGCTTGCCGAGTTCATCCAACATCGGCACCACGCCTGAAGTGCTGAGCGTGACGCGCCGTTTCGACAAACCGTAAGCGTGATCGTTCATCATCAAATTGACGGCATCGACCACATTGTCAAAGTTAAGCAGAGGCTCGCCCATGCCCATCAGCACCACATTGGAAATCACGCGATCCGCTTGCGGGTTCAAACTATCGAAAGATTTTGCCGCCAACCACAACTGACCGACAATTTCTGCGGCAGTTAAATCGCGCTGAAAACCCTGTTTGCCGGTGGCGCAAAAACTGCAATCCAGCGAGCACCCCACCTGTGACGACACACACAGGGTTCCGCGTTTTTTTTCGGGGATAAAGACGGTTTCGATACAACTGCCGCCGGAAACACGCATCAACCACTTGCGCGTACCGTCGATCGATTCCAATTGTTGCAACAATTCCGGTGGTCGCACTTCCGCCACGGCGGCGAGTTTTTCGCGCAGAGATTTTGAGAGATTGGACATCTGCTCAAAATCATCCACACCGCGTTGATGTATCCATTGCAATACTTGGCGCGCGCGGAACGGTTTTTCACCCAACTCCGCAAAAAATGCCTCTAATTTGGCCGAGCTGAGACCGAGCAGATTCACCTTGTCGACTATCTGGCTCATGTCATCGCGCCTCCGGGCGCTCGGCATGCAGGATTTCAGCGCAGGTAAATATCGGTCGCTGGGAAGAAGTACGCAATTTCTCGTGCTGCAGAAGCAGCTGAGTCAGAACCGTGTACAGCGTTAGCGTCGATGCTGGTCGCAAAATCCGCACGAATCGTGCCTGCATCGGCTTGTTTTGGATCCGTTGCACCCATCAACTCACGGTTTTTAGCGATAGCGTTTTCACCCACCAGCACCTGAACCACGACAGGGCCAGAAGTCATGAACGCCACCAAATCTTTGAAGAAACCGCGCTCGCGGTGCTCGGCATAGAAACCTTCAGCCTCTGCTTGGCTGAGGTGCTTCATGCGCGAAGCAGCGATTTTAAGACCTGCTTGCTCAAAACGGCTGTAAATAGCACCGATCGCATTCTTAGCAACAGCGTCAGGTTTGATGATAGACAAGGTGCTTTCTACAGCCATTACGACAATCTCCGAGACAAGTTAGGGGTGGCGCAAGGCCAAAATCAGGGGCGGCATTATAGGGGCAAGTAGCAATGCTTGCCACGCAGAATTTCGACTCAATCCAGCTCGTCCATCCAAGCGGCTTGAATGGCCTCTAGCACTTTCTCGCCACAGCGCTCGGGATCGTCATTGAAGTCTGGCAGTGCCAACACGAGATCCCGCAAGGTTACAAAGTTGACATAACGCGGGTCGATCTCTTTTTGTGTATCCGCCAATTCAATGGCGATATCTTGTACATCCGTCCACTTCATAAAGCCTCCTCAGTGGCGTTCTGACGCGAGGTTGATGGTGTACTTAGGAATCTCAACGACCAAATCTTCATCAGCAACCAACGCCTGACAACTCAAGCGCGAATCCGGCTCCAAACCCCACGCTTTATCCAACATATCGTCTTCCAGTTCATCGGGTGACTCCAGCGAATCCCCTCCTTCGCGTACGATGACATGGCACGTTGTGCAAGCACAGGACATCTCGCAGGCATGTTCAATTTTGATACCGTGCTTCAACGCAGTGACACAAATACTGTCGCCCTTGATGGCTTCAACCACCGCACCATCAGGGCACAGCGTTTCATGAGGCAAAAAAACAATTTTTGGCATTTCAATTCTCCTTGCTGCTATTCGTTACGGAAAAATCATCGACACTTTTACCTGCCAATGCTTTTTGAATAGCAGCATCCATGCGACGCGCGGCAAAAAACTCACTGTCACGACCAGCGCGCTCGACCACTTCAGCAATCGCACGGCTGTCTTCATTTTTTTCTTGATTTTGCAATTCCTTCATCAAGTTTTGTAGCAATGTATGTTCAGCGTCACTCAACAAAGCGCGATCTACGCGCACCGCAGATTGCAAACTTTCCAACATACGGCGTGCTTCCAAACGCTGCTCTCTAATTTTTCTTGCCAACACATCTTCTTTCGCATTCGCAAAAGAATCCTGCAAGATACGCACGATGTCGCCATCTTCTAAACCATAAGAAGGTTTAACGGTAACGCTCGCCTGCACACCACTGCTATTTTCGCGTGCGCTGACACTGAGCAAACCATCGGCATCCACTTGGAAAGTCACGCGAATATGTGCAGCACCCGCCACCATCGGTGGAATATTGCGCAATTCAAATTTTGCCAGCGATCGACAATCGCTCACCATTTCGCGTTCACCTTGCACCACATGAATACTCATCGCGGTTTGGCCGTCTTTGAAAGTGGTGAACTCCTGTGCTTTCGCCACAGGTATCGTGGTATTGCGCAAAATGATTTTTTCCACCAAACCGCCCATGGTTTCGATACCGAGAGACAGCGGAATGACATCCAGTAACAACAATTCGTTATCAGGACGATTGCCGACCAACTGATCGGCTTGTATTGCAGCGCCTAAAGCCACCACACAATCAGGATCAATATCGGTCAACGGCGTTTGCTGAAAAAAATCGCCCACTTTTTTGCGCACAAAAGGACAGCGCGTTGAACCACCGACCATTACAACATGCGCAATTTCGTTTGCTGGTACTTTGGCATCGCGCATTGCTTTACGACAGCAACGCACACCTCGCTCGACTAAAGGCTCAATCAGCGCATCGTATTGCTCGCGTGAAATAAAACCAGTCCACGCGCCGAAAGCGATTTCAACAGAATTGGTATACGACAACGCTTCTTTCGCAACGCGGCAAGCATCCAGCAACGCACGGCGCGCTGAAAAATCTAAAGCATCAACTTTGGCTTGCTGTAAAACCCATTCTGCCAATGCATTATCAAAATCATCGCCACCTAACGCGGTATCGCCAACCGTTGCTAACACCTCAAACACGCCGCGCGACAAACGCAGAATAGAAATATCTAGCGTACCGCCACCTAAATCAAAAACAGCGATCACACCCTCTTCGCCGCGATCTAAACCGTAAGCAACCGCTGCTGCGGTGGGCTCATTGAGCAGGCGCATCACCTTCAAACCGGCGAGTACTCCAGCATCCTTCGTTGCCTGACGCTGCGCATCATCAAAATACGCAGGCACCGTGATCACCACGCCATCTAAATCGCCGCCTAGCGTTGCGCTAGCGCGCGTAGATAATTCACGCAAAATTTCAGCCGAAGCTTGCACGGGGCTGATCAACCCCGCCGCCGTTTCAATTTTCACCATGCCGTCTTGATCAGCAAAATGATAAGAGAAACCACCACCGAGCTGCTGCATGTCTTGCACGCCGCGCCCCATCAAACGCTTCACCGACACCAATGTATTCAGTGGATCTTCGGCTGCCTGTAAGCGCGCAACGGCACCTACCTCAGCATGACCATCGGCAAAATAATGCACAGCCGAAGGCAAAATCACTTCGCCATTTTCATCAGCCAATACAACAGGCGAACCACTGCGCACAGTGGCAACCAGAGAATGCGTTGTACCCAGATCTATACCCGCTGCACGCTTGTGTGCGTGCGGCGCAGGACTCATACCGGGTTCAGAAATTTGTAACAGTGCCATTTTGCTCAGCCGTATTTTTCACTCAACGCGAACCAATCATTCATCCAATAATAGCTCTTGTCGATTTTCAATTTCTTGTAACAATTTTGTTGCAAACTGCAATTTATCGACAGCACTTTGCGCGGCTGACCAATCTTTTTTCTGCCAGTAATCCGCAAACTGATGTTGATATTGGCGCGATTGCTGTTGCACATCTGCCGTCAGCTGATCCAACGCCGACAAATCACCCGCCGCATCGTCCAGTCGCTCGCGCAATTCAATTTGCGCCATCAAAAAAGCACCGTCATGCACGGTTCTTTCCTGCGCATGCGCCTGCCCTTCGCGCTCCAACAAATATTGCGCGCGTAAAAGAGGAGATTTCAATGTATTAAAGGCGGCGTTCACTTGTGCCGCTTGCTGCTGCGCCAAACGCTGCGAGCGATCACACTCGCGCATAAAACGATCAGGATGCACAGCTTGTTGCAATTGGCGATAGCGCTCAGCCAATTGAGCCACATCAACTTCCCAAGACGGCTGCAAACCAAAGATAGAAAAATAATCCTGCTCGTCGCTCAGCAGCGGTTTCAAAGTGCAGGCGATGGCGTGCTCGGTAGAGGTGGCCATAAAAACTCAGATATGAAAACTTTCGCCACAACCGCATTCGGCACTGACGTTAGGATTGTTGAATTGAAATCCTTCGTTCAAGCCTTCCTTGGTGTAATCCAGTTCGGTGCCGTCGAGATAAACCAAGCTCTTGCCATCCACGACGACTTTCACGCCGTCGTTATCAAATACTGCATCGCCTTCTTGCAGTTCATCGACAAACTCCAACACATAAGACAATCCAGAACAGCCTGCCGTTTTTACACCTAAGCGCACGCCCACACCGCGCCCGCGGTTGGTTAAAAAATTGCGCACATGATTGCGCGCAGCTTCTGTCATCGTTATGGCCATTTACTCACCTCCGACAGTCGCATTGTTTTGCATAGCGTTATTTTGCAAACAATCACTGCCCGCGTTTTTGCTTGAGATCACTGATCGCTGCTTTGATGGCGTCTTCCGCCAAAACAGAGCAGTGAATTTTGACCGGCGGCAACGCCAGCTCTTCAGCAATATCCACATTTTTGATCAATGAAGCTTCGTCCAGCGTTTTGCCTTTCACCCACTCCGTCAACAACGAACTGGAGGCAATCGCAGAACCGCAGCCATAAGTTTTGAACTTAGCATCTTCGATAATGCCTTGATCATTCACTTGAATTTGCAGACGCATCACATCGCCGCAAGCGGGCGCACCGACCATGCCCGTGCCAACATTGTCTGATTTTGTATCCAACACGCCGACATTGCGTGGGTTTTCATAATGATCGATCACTTTTTCACTGTATGCCATAACTACCTCCAACTGCGTGATTAATGCGCAGCCCATTGAACAGAATTCAAATCAATCCCTTCTTTGTACATATCCCACAAAGGTGACAATTCGCGTAATTTGCTCACGGCTTTGCGCAACTGCTCTACCGCAAAATCAATATCTTCTTCCGTTGTAAAACGACCGATACTGAAACGCAGCGAGCTGTGCGCCAACTCATCACTCAAGCCTAAGGCGCGCAATACATAAGAAGGTTCCAAGCTCGCCGAAGTACACGCAGAACCCGAAGACAGTGCGAGATCTTTCAGCGACATCATCAACGATTCACCTTCAACAAAAGCAAAACTGATATTGAGATTGCCTGCGATGCGATGATCCAAAGAGCCGTTGATAAATACTTGTTCAATATCGCTAACGCCAGCCAACAAACGATTGCGCAACGCTAAAAAGCGCGCGTTTTCTGTTGCCATTTCTTCACCTGCGATGCGAAATGCTTCACCCATACCAACGATCTGATGCGTAGGCAAAGTGCCAGAGCGCATACCGCGCTCGTGACCGCCGCCGTGCATTTGCGCTTCGATACGCACACGCGGTTTACGCCCTACATACAACGCACCAATACCTTTAGGACCGTAAACTTTGTGCGCTGACAGTGAAAGCAAATCCACTGGCAACTCCGCCATATTCAATGGTACTTTGCCTGCGCTCTGCGCTGCATCCACATGATACAAAACGCCTTTTGCACGACAGATTGCACCAATCGCCGCGATGTCATTGATCGTGCCAATTTCATTATTGACATGCATGATAGAAACCAAAGTGGTGTCTGGACGCAACGCATCCGCCACTTGTTGCGGCTCAATCAAACCTTCAGGTGTTGGATCCAAATAAGTGACTTCAAAACCTTCGCGCTCTAATTGACGGCAAGTATCCAACACGGCTTTGTGTTCGATTTTGGAAGTGATGATGTGTTTGCCTTTTTTCTCATTGAAATGGGCAACACCTTTAATCGCCAAGTTGTCAGATTCTGTCGCACCAGAAGTCCAAACAATTTCACGCGGATCTGCACCAATCAATGCAGCCACTTGATTGCGTGCATTTTCTGCAGCTTCTTCGGCTTTCCAACCAAACATATGCGAACGCGACGCGGGATTACCAAAATTGCCATCCAGCGTTAAGCACTCGCACATTTTTTGTGCAACACGAGGGTCAACTGGCGTGGTAGCTGCGTAATCAAAATAAATCGGTAGTTTCATGGCTGTTCTCCACCTAAAAATTACTGCGTGCCAAAACAACTATGCAGTTGTGCGCGCACTCAACACCGTAATCGGGCGTTCTTCGTCAGCTTTTCTCAGCTGGCGCGCAGACACTTCTTGCACATTCTGACTATTCACCAAACTCGCCAAAGTGATTGCTCCAAGAAAGTCGTGGATCTTCTCACTCAGCAAACACCACAAATCGTGTGTTAGGCATTTTTCGCCCTGCTGGCAATCACCTTCGCCGCCACAGCTAGTCGCATCAATGGATTCGTTAACGGCATCAATGATTTGCGCAACTGAAATCTGTGCTGCATCTCGGCTGAGTCGGTAGCCGCCGCCGGGGCCGCGAACACTACTGACTAAATCATTGCCGCGCAACTTTGCAAACAATTGCTCAAGGTAGGACAGAGAAATACCTTGGCGATTGGAAATTTCAGCGAGGCTGACCGGCCCTTTATCGACGCGCAGCGCCAAATCCAACATCGCTGTTACCGCATAGCGGCCTTTGGTTGTGAGACGCATGACAGTCACCTACCACAGTCATTGAACATGGGCTCATTATGCAGCCAACCAAGTATTTCTCTCAATCTTTTATCCGAGAAAATCACTCGGATGATACTTAGCCAACTCACCTACCCACCCAACTATCGTCTCTGCAGGAATAGCCCAGAAGGAGTTCACTTCAACAGGGGTATCTGGTAGCATTCGCGTCCCGTTTTTCCCGTTGCCGTGTCAAACGCAGAAGTTCGATGGCGGCACAACATCCGGAGCGTTAACCATGAAAGCCGATATCCACCCGAAATACGCCGAAGTCACCGCAAAATGCAGCTGCGGTAACACCGTTGTTACTCGCTCTACGCTGTGCCGCGACATCAACCTCGATGTATGCGCAGCCTGCCACCCGTTCTACACAGGCCGTCAAAAAGTGGCCGAGACCGGTGGCCGTATCGACCGCTTCAAGCAACGCTTTGGTTCTCGCGGTATCAAATAAGTTTAATTTCCAAACGGATACGGCAGCGCTCTCTGCTGCCGTTTGTTCAAGCCACACCACCCTAACTGTCAGGATCCAACGGCATGCTTGATGTCAAAAAGCCGTGTGATGAAGAGTTGCGCCGCGCCGCGCTGGATTACCACGCCCTGCCTACGCCTGGCAAACTCGCCACCGTGCTGACAACACCGGCCGACGATCAACGCGATCTGTCATTGGCTTATAGCCCCGGTGTGGCTGAACCGGTGCGCGAAATCGCGCGCGATCCTGAATTGGCTTACCTCTACACTGGCAAAGGCAACCAAGTTGCCGTTATCTCCAACGGCACAGCCATTCTCGGATTGGGCAATTTGGGCGCGATGGCCAGTAAGCCCGTGATGGAAGGCAAGGCACTACTGTTCAAACGCTTTGCCGACATCAACGCCACCGATATTGAAGTGGATACCGAAGACAGCGAGCGTTTTATCGATGCTGTTGCTCTGATCGCCAACTCCTTTGGCGGCATTAACCTCGAAGATATCCGCGCGCCCGAGTGCTTCGATATCGAAGCGGCTTTGATTGAGCGCTGCCAAGTTCCTGTTTTCCATGATGATCAACACGGCACTGCCATCGTCGGCCTCGCCGGTTTGCTCAACGCGCTGGAAATTCAAGGCAAAAATCTGGCCGATGCCAAAATCGTATTCTTGGGCGCAGGCGCCGCTGCCGTTGCTAGCTGTGATTTATTAATTGCCGCCGGTGCCAAGCACGACAATATTTTGATGTTGGATAGCAAAGGCGTGCTGCACACCGACCGCCAAGATTTAGGCAAACACAAACTGCGTTTTGCGGTAAAAACCGACGCACGCACGCTTGACGATGCCATTGAAGGCGCTGATGTGTTTGTTGGCCTGTCAGGCCCCAACTTACTCAGCCCAGAACAGTTGCTCAAAATGGCAGCCAAGCCGATTGTGTTTGCTGGCTCCAACCCCGACCCAGAAATTCGCCCTGAACTGGCACTCGCTACACGCGACGATCTCATCATCGCCACAGGCCGCTCGGATTACCCCAACCAAGTCAATAATGTATTGGGCTTCCCCTTTATTTTTCGCGGCGCACTCGATGTTCGCGCTTCCGTGATCAATTTAGAAATGAAAATGGCTGCTGTGCATGCCGTGCGCGAAATCACCAAAGAAACCGTACCAGCCTCTGTCGTTACCGCCTACGGTGGCAAGCCATTGGCTTTTGGTCGCGATTACATTTTGCCAAAACCAACCGACCCGCGATTGTTGTCTCGCGTTTCTGCAGCCGTAGCACGCGCCGCTGTCGATAGCGGTGTTGCCCGCCTGCCCTACCCAGCGCACTATCCGCTATAACTAAACCCGCTGTAAGCCATCGTCGTTATAGAATGGCTGCAAGTTTTTTTTGCAGCGACAACGACATGACACAACAACAGCCTGATGATTTTCTTGCGTTTCTCGACGCATCACCCACACCTTTTCACGCGACACAACAAATGCAAATGCGTTTGCTGGCGGCGGGGTTTTCTGCGTTAGACGAAGGACAGCATTGGGATATTCAAGCCGGTGGTCGTTATGTCGTCACGCGCAATGATTCATCGTTGATTGCCTTTGTTGTTTCGCAACAAGACCCCACACAAAGTGGTATTCGTTTGGTCGGCGCACACACCGATAGCCCCTGCTTAAAACTCAAACCAGAACCGGATTTACAGCGGCAAAATTACGCACAACTCGGCGTGGAAGTATACGGCGGCGCGTTGCTGCATCCTTGGTTTGATCGCGATCTCACTTTAGCGGGGCGTGTGAGTTACAAAACCAGTAATAGAACTTTAGCAAACGCACTGATTCATTTTCCTCGCGCGATTGCCTGTATTCCTAGCTTGGCGATTCACTTGGATCGCGATGTCAACAACGGTCGCGCGCTCAACGCGCAAAAAGAATTGCCACTGTTGTTGCAGGGCACTACTCACAATGATGCACCCAACATTCGTCAACTTTTGCTCACGCAATTATTAACGCAGCACCCGAATTGCGATGCAGAAAGTATTTTAGATTTCGATATTTGCGCTTGCGACACACAGACCGCTGCAAAAATTGGTTTACACGAAGAATTTATCGCCAGCGCGCGTTTGGATAATTTGCTCAGTTGCTATGCCGGCTTACAGGCTTTATTGCAATGCGATGGCTTACAACCTGCCATGTTGGTTTGCACTGATCATGAAGAAGTGGGTAGCGTTTCTTGTTGCGGCGCACAAGGCACATTTCTCACCAGCGTGCTGCAACGCTGGCTGGGCAACAGTGAAACACTTGCACGCACCGCGCATCACTCCTTAATGATTTCCGCTGACAATGCGCACGGCATTCATCCCAATTACCCAGAAAAACACGACGAAAAACACGGCCCCGTACTCAATGGCGGCCCTGTGATCAAAATCAACGCCAATCAACGCTACGCCAGCACTGCCGTGACGCAAGCATTTTTCCGTCACCTGTGCGAACAACATCAAATTCCCGTACAAAGTTTTGTTGCGCGTGCCGATATGGGTTGCGGCAGCACAATAGGCCCGCTGACTTCAGCAGAAACAGGAATAAAAACTGTCGATATTGGTGTGCCAACTTTCGCCATGCACTCAATCAGGGAATTAGCAGGTGTGCAGGATGTGGATTACTTACAGCGCGCCCTACTCGCCTTTTTTAACAGTGCGTACTTGCCAATATAAGTGCATTACTACTGTTTCAAAGTAAGACACGGCGAATTGTCGCACCAGTTAAACGCGGTAATTTCCTGCACCTTAGCACCCGTAGGCACTGAAAACCTCCCTGCGGGTAACTTGTGATAGGACGGCTCTGGCGACAAGCGTTCAAAAATAATTTCACGATTATTCAACAAATAACGCGCTTGATACTGCGCCAATATTGCCGGATCGCGCAGCATATCCGTCAATAAATTGTTTCTTTCTTTCACAATGTATTTTTTACGCGCAATGATGACATCTGGCTTACGCGAAAGAATACCTTCAATGATTTCTTGATTCGTTTGCACGCGTTTTTCTTCTGGCCACCAATATCCAACCAAAAACTCCATAACTTTTTCATACGAGTGATAAAGCCAAGATTGCTCAGCAGCTTGATGAAAGCGCGACAGGCCAATGGCGCGATAGCCCAACCCCAAATTATCAATAAATTGTGTTTTCTCTCCCGCATACCAAGGCGCTTGGCCAATTTGGTCATACACAACCACGGCATCATCGCGATAATTCAAGTGAACAAAATCACCGACAGAAGCGATCAAGTTGTAGCGAATATTAAATACACCCACCTTATCTAGTTTTTCTTGAAAACTATCAGGATTTTTTATCAGGCGCCCAACCTTCCCCCAATAATCTTTGTTGTTACTCAATGCATGGAGGAAGTTAGCAAGAAAAGGACCTCGTCGTGAATTTTCAAATTGCACCGTTTGCGCATACACCAAGGTGTATGCCAACAACACAACCAGTAAGGCTTGCGATGCACCGCGCAGCCACCAGCCCGCAGGCTGCCACCAACGCGCCAATAACATCAGCGTAAACATATAAATAAACGGCAACACAATGCCCGTGTGGCGATTAAAGGCTTTGTCTTCAAAAACAAACACCGTCCACAGTAATGAGAGCACCAAAAAACCTGCCAATGCCACATCTTGCTGCTGCCAACGCCGCACAACACCAGGCAGCGCTATCAACAACAGCAGCCACCAGCCGGAATACCAGCCGTAGGTCAAAAGATTTCTGAATGACTGTAGATGATTAGGGTTAACTTTGAAATAAAACGGGTGCGGCACGAGATCGTGAAAATACCAAAAACGCCACGCGGTAACAGCGAGAAACGACAACGCAATCCACACAACGCCGAGCCAAAACTGCGAAGTTTTTCTCTGACAGAAAAACAAATACGGCACAACGGCTGCCAGCATAAAAACACCTTCCGGTCGTGCATTGATTAACACAATCGCAGGCAGCCACCACCAACGCACTCTGTCGGGATTCGTCGCCCAATCCAACAGCCACAACGCAACAAACCAATAAAATGCCGTTTCAAGACCGCGCACCGACCACACATAAAACGGAATACTCGCCGCCATAAAAAAAGCAGGCAGCAGCGCAAGAAAACGATCGGGAATAAATCGTTGCGACAAGACAAACACTTTATGGATACACAACACACCAAATACAAAGCACAGCAGCTTTGTGGCAAGCACAATATGTAAAGGCAGAAAGGTCAGCAGTGTGATCAAGCCCAGCCAAATCAAACCGCTGCAAGCTTCAATGCGTTCGCCACCGACATTGAACACATAGCCGTAACCGTTGGCGATATTTTCGGCAAAGCGAAAATAGATAAAGGCATCTTCTTCGATGTCGTCAAAACCAATGGCGACCAGTGCAGCATAAAAAATGACACACAAACCAAAGGCCAACCACGGAAACATTGTTTTTTTATTGGAGAAATCCATCACGCCGCACTTGCAGAAACCGTGTACAGTCACCACTTTCACAAAATCGCTTGCACGGTAAAGCAATTTTCGAGGAAAGCAAATGCGCGGATTTCTCTGGCTACTTCTCGCCATGCCTCTGATTGAGCTGTGGCTCATCATTCGCGTGGGCTCGTCGCTTGGCGGGCTCACCACCATCGCACTATTGATCGGCGCCGGCATCCTCGGTATGAATCTGCTGCGCCTGCAGGGCTTCAACACGCTGAGCAAATTGGATCAACGCCTGCAACGCGGCGAACTGCCCGCCGAAGAAATCTTAGATGGCTTTGCGCTCACGCTGGCCGCCTTCCTGTTCATCATCCCCGGCTTCATCACCGACATCCTCGCCGTCCCCTTGCTCATTCCTCCTGTGCGGCGTTTGTTAGTAAAACGCGCACTCGGCACGCATTTTTATGTACAGCGTTACAGCACTCACGGGAGCGTGCATGAGCAAACAGCGCCTCGTTCACCGCGCGGTTACAGCGGCGACATCATCGAGGGCGAGTTCAGCAATGAGGATGACGCGCGCCTGCGCTGAGGGAAATTTTGCCCGCATCCATTGAAATGCAGCCGTACATCCCCATAAACAAGCCACCTCTTTGAACGAAGAGTAAGTAGAGAAATAACCCTCTGCTAACTATCTGTTTTTATTCACTAAAACTTTACGGAGAGACCCATGAAGATCCGTCCTTTGCACGATCGCGTCGTTATTCGCCGCGAAGAGAAAGAAGAAAAATCTGCCGGCGGCATCGTGCTGGCATCAACTGCGCGTGAAAAACCCAACAAGGGTGAAGTGATCGCTGTCGGCCCAGGCAAGGCACTGGACAACGGCCCAGTGCGCGAACTGCAAGTTAAAGTCGGCGACAAAGTGGTGTTTGCCAGCTACGCCGGCAGCCAAACGCTGAAAGATGGCGATGAAGAGTTCATCATCATGAGCGAAAGCGAAATCCTCGGCGTGCTGGCATAAGTTTGCACACCACTACCCTTCCAAGAATCTGTTAGAGGAAAGACCATGACAGCTAAAGATGTGAAATTCGGCGACAGCGCTCGCCAAAAAATGTTGAAAGGCGTAAATGTACTGGCCGATGCCGTGAAAGTGACACTGGGTCCTAAAGGCCGCAATGTGGTACTCGATAAATCTTTTGGCGCGCCAACCATCACTAAAGATGGCGTATCGGTAGCCAAAGAAATCGAACTGAAAGACAAGTTCGAAAACATGGGTGCACAACTGCTGAAAGAAGTCGCTTCCAAGGCGAATGACGAAGCGGGTGACGGCACCACAACCGCCACTGTACTGGCGCAGGCCATCGTCAACGAAGGCCTGAAGTCTGTTGCTGCCGGCATGAACCCGATGGATCTGAAACGCGGCATCGACAAAGCCGTTGCTGCTGCCGTTGAAGAAATCAAAAAAATGTCTACGCCTTGCGCGGACACCAAAGCCATCGCGCAGGTTGGTACTATCTCTGCGAACAGCGACAACAGCGTGGGTGAAATTATTGCCACCGCGATGGAAAAAGTCGGCAAAGAAGGCGTTATCACCGTTGAAGAAGGCAACGGCTTGGAAAACACACTGGATGTGGTTGAAGGTATGCAGTTCGACCGCGGCTACATCTCACCTTATTTCATCAACAACCAAACCAGCATGAGCGTGGAGTTGGACAACCCGCACATCCTGTTGGTCGACAAAAAAATCTCCAACATCCGTGAAATGCTGCCGGTATTGGAAGCCGTTGCTAAGTCTGGCCGCCCATTGGCCATCATCGCTGAAGATGTAGAAGGCGAAGCGCTGGCGACTTTGGTCGTCAACAACATGCGCGGCATCGTGAAAGTCGCTGCCTGTAAAGCGCCTGGCTTCGGCGACCGCCGCAAAGCCATGCTGGAAGACATCGCCATTCTGTCTGGCGGTACCGTGATCGCTGAAGAAATCGGTTTGGAGCTGGAGAGCGCAACGCTGGCTCACCTCGGCCACGCCAAGCGCATCACCATGGACAAAGAAAACACCACCATCATCGACGGCGCTGGCGATGCCAAAGCCATCGAAGCACGCGTTGCTGCGCTGCGCGTACAGATGGAAGAAACCACTTCTGACTACGACCGCGAAAAACTGCAAGAGCGCGTAGCCAAACTGGCTGGCGGTGTTGCTGTGATCAAAGTCGGCGCTGGCACGGAAGTGGAAATGAAAGAGAAGAAAGCCCGCGTAGAAGACGCGCTGCACGCAACCCGCGCCGCTGTAGAAGAAGGCGTAGTAGCTGGCGGTGGCGTTGCGCTGATCCGCGCTGTGCAAGCGCTGGAAGGTCTGAAAGGCGACAACGAAGACCAAACTATCGGCATCACCTTGGCGCGCCGCGCGATGGAAGCACCTATCCGTCAAATCGTGAGCAACGCGGGTGACGAAGCCTCTGTGGTGGTTGATAAAATCAAACAAAACAAAGGCAACTTCGGCTACAACGCAGCCACTGGCGAATACGGCGATATGTTGGCGATGGGTATTCTCGACCCCGCTAAAGTGACCCGCGCTGCGCTGCAAGCGGCTGGCTCTGTGGCTGGTTTGATGATCACCACCGAAGCGATGGTCACTGATGTAGTAGAAGACAAGCCTGCTGGCGGTATGCCAGACATGGGCGGCATGGGTGGTATGGGCGGCATGGGCATGATGTAAGCCCTGTTCCATCGCTCTACAGAGAAGCCCGCCTCGTGCGGGCTTTTTTGTGCCCTCTTTTTGCTCCTCTTCCTTATTACATTATGGAATCCAATCGGATACCATAAAACCATGAACACAATAGCGCAGCACGCCAACACAGCCGCACACCAACTACAGCTAGCCAGACAGCAAGCAGGCTTGAGTCTGCGTGCGCTGGCCGAGCGGGCAGGCACTTCGCATGCCACGCTACTCGCCTATGAAAAGGGCAAGAAAACGCCTTCGGTATCCACCTTTCTGCGCATTCTGGAAACGGCGGGCTACGCCGTAGATATTCAGTTAAACAAGCGCATCCGTGAGCGCGATGGCATTCCGCGCGGCGAAGAATTGGAAGCCGTGTTGCGCTTGGCAGAGCAGTTCCCAGCCAAAGTTAAACCACAGATGGACTTCCCCATCTGGCCTGCAAAACGAGCCAGCAACTGATGGATCTGGTCGCCCGCATCATCGCACTGCATCAAGCATTACAAACTGCCGAGCTGCGTCATGCCTTCGGCGGCGCGCTGGCGCTGGCGTGGTGTACGGAACGCGCGCGCGGCACGATCGATATCGACATCAATATTTTTATCGCAGCGACAGATTTTGAAGTCGCACTCAACGCACTGCCTTCTGAAATTTCTATCAACAAAAAAGAAAGCGGCATTCTGAAACGCGACGGACAAGTGCGCGTGTGGTGGGATAAAACGCCAGTCGATATTTTTCTCAACACCACCGCGCTGCATGAAGAAATGGCAAATCGTATTCGCTGGGAAACACTGGCTGAATACCGCTTGCCGTTTCTCTCCTGCCAAGATTTAGCGGTATTTAAAGCCTTTTTTAACCGCACCAAGGATTGGGCGGATTTAGAGGAAATGAAGGCAGCTGGCACGCTGGATGTGAAATATGTGGTTTCAACGCTGGTGGAATATCTCGGCGCTGACGACGAGCGTGTGATGAAATTGCGCAAGTTATAAAGTGGATTTCCAGAAACAAAAAAGCCTCGACTAGCGAGGCTTTTTTCTATCTTTCGTGCGAAGTAATCAAGCCATGGCTTTGATCTGCGCGCTCAAACGGCTCTTATGACGAGCAGCTTTATTTTTGTGGATTTGGTCTTTATCAGCAATGCGATCGATCACAGGCACAGCTGCTGTGTAAGCTGCCTTCGCCGCTTCCTTGTTACCGCTTTCAATCGCCAGCACAACTTTTTTGATGTAGGTGCGGAGAGTTGAGCGCAGGCTAGCGTTGTGATCGCGACGCTTGACAGCCTGAAGGGCGCGTTTTTGGGCTTGCTTGGAATTGGCCACTGTTGAACCTCAAAATATTGGGAATTTCAGGACGCGCAAATATGCCGTCTGTGTCGCCCTCTGTCAAGCAAAAACAGCGGGTTTTGCCGTGTATTCGTTGCTTTCATACAGGTGCTTGTGTACAGTGCCTCTCCCTGATTTTCAGGGTTCCCTCCTACGGTGAGATGGCCGAGCGGTTTAAGGCGCACGCCTGGAAAGTGTGTGTACGTTAATAGCGTACCTAGGGTTCAAATCCCTATCTCACCGCCATTTACTTCCCGGGTAACAGCCCGTTTGCTGTCATCTCACTCCTAGCCTGTTTTTTTGCATATTTAACGATTGATCGTTTTCATGGCTTTCATCTTTAGGAAGCGGCACGCGCGACAAATCCAGCTCGCCTTTGAAGGCTTGTTGACTCAGAGCTCCGTTGAGGGATTCGAGCTCGGTTAGGCTTTTCTGGTAGCGAGATTTGAGCGTTTCAATTTTTTCTGCGACTGCTGCATATTCCTCCTGCAGCTCAGGCGGCGGTAGAGGAATTCTCAAGCCTTTAAGCTGAGTAGCTGTCAGTTGAGGAACAGCGGCACCATTGCCAATTTGCTGTAGTAGCCGAGCAATAGTCGAGGAAGTAATGAAAGCATGAAGATAGATTGAGCGTATCAACGCCTTCGGGCGCATGATCATCATTTGGGCGTTGATGAACGCTTGGAGATATTTGTCCGAATCGTAGATGCAACAACTTCCCAAGGTCCCTCTCAATGTAATGAGTACATCACCTACGGTTGCTTTTCCGCGTGACAGGGATTCAAATTTTTCTTGTGTGATGAACACCTTGCTGTCTAGGTTGAGGCGATCTTTGACAATATTCTTGGTACTTAAGAAGAGGATGCCGTCATCGACCAAGTCCGGGCCACTTGGGTAATTGCTTGATCGATCACCATTCTCAAAATATGCAACCTCAATAAGCGTTGGCGTACTCCACCCCTTCTCATTCCTCACCGGGTCGCCAAACATCTCCAAAAACACGCTCTTGAGCAGGTCGTCTAGGTGTTGCAGGTGTTGTTTGCGCTGGGCGATCAGCCCTTCCACTTTGCCGAGCAGATGGGCAATGCGGATTTGGTCGTCGAAATCTGGTGTCCCATCCTTGAAAGGAATTGGGATTTCAATCTCTTTGAGAAATTTAAAATGCCTGCTGTAACCGGCTTCTTTGATTTGGACAGAACGCAAGTAGTAGTAAACGTAGCGAGCATTTGCAAACCTAAAATTTACATATAGGGCTTTAGCGCCATCCGCACCGAGAGCAATTGCCTCATCTACATATTTCAGAACACGCGTATGTGCTCCTTGAACGCAGCTAAAGCCTGCTCGCGCAGGGCAATGCGATCCACGAGGAATAGCACTCGCTCTGCGTGGCCTGCACGCATCAAGGCATCGACCATGGCAATACAGGTACGTGTCTTGCCGGTGCCAGTGGCCATCACCAGCAGGAAGTCGCGCTTTTTTTGTTCGATGCCTTCGAGCACCGAGCGAATGGCGCGGATTTGGTAGTCGCGTCCAGCAATCGATGTGTTGATAAATTCCTGCGTCAGCGGCTTACGATTGCGACGGATATAGGTAAAGCGTTCCAGATCGTCGCGGGTGGGAAAACCGATCACCTTGCGTGGCGGCGCGTTTTCCAAATCCCAGAAATAGAGCTCGTGGCCGTTGGTGTAGAAGCAGAACGGCAGTTCGCCGCCCAGCTGTTTCTGAATGTTGTAGCAGTACTGCTTTGCCTGCTCGCGGCCAATGGCGGCATCGCGGCTGGTCTTTTTGGCTTCGATTACTGCCAACGGTTTGCCGTCTTTACCGAGCAAAACGTAATCGCTGAATTGGTGGCCTTCGTAAGCTGTGCGCGGCTCTGCTACTCCATCGGGCAAAGCGGTAAGAATGTCGAATTCTTCGACCACCTGAGTAGGGTCTTTGACATTCCAACCTGCCAGTGCAAGCTGCTGGTCGATCAGCTCAGAGCGAGTTTGTGCTTCGGATTTCGTCATGTTTCAACTTTGTTTGTTTGATCTTCTTGGCGCAATTTTTTTCAAAAAAAATCTGAACAAACTTAGAAGGTGCAGCCTTGCCATTTGTCATCCTCCCATCTATTTATTGTTGTCAAACCGGCCCCCACAGCGTGCGACTGTTGATTCTCACACAAAACTGCCCCACTTAGGGCGCATTTTTGCGTTGAAAATTAACCCGTACATGTAGTGGTCAAAGGCCTTTCCTGATAATTCCCTGACGGTATACTCTGCGGCTAATTTTTTTCTACAGATCATCAGGTTATGACCAATCAGCCGCTCGGCAAAGTAGGTTTCGTCAGCCTCGGCTGCCCCAAAGCCCTTGTCGATTCCGAACGCATCCTCACGCAACTGAAACTGGAAGGCTATGACATCGTGCCGACTTACGAAGGCGCGGATGTGGTGGTGGTAAACACTTGCGGTTTTATCGACAGCGCGAAGCAAGAATCGCTCGATGCGATTAGTGAGGCGATGGCGGAGAACGGCAAAGTGATTGTCACCGGCTGCATGGGCAACGGCGCAGATGCCGAGCGCATCAAACAGGCGCATCCCAATATTTTGTCGATTTCCGGCGCGGCGCAATACGAGCCGGTGATGGCAGCGGTGCATCAATATGTGCCGCCGCAACAGCAACACAATCCGCACATTGATTTGGTGCCGCCGCAGGGCATCAAACTCACGCCACGACACTATGCGTATTTAAAAATTTCAGAAGGCTGCAATCATCGCTGTGCGTTTTGCATTATTCCTTCCATGCGCGGTGATTTGGTCAGCCGACCGATTGGCGATGTGATGGATGAAGCGGAACGACTCGTGCAAGCGGGCGTGAAAGAATTATTGGTGATTTCGCAAGACACTTCCGCCTACGGTGTGGATGTGAAATACCGTACCGGTTTTTGGCAGGGGCAGCCAATTAAAACGCGCATGTTGGAATTGTGCGAAGCACTAGGCTCGCTCGGTGTGTGGGCGCGGCTGCATTATGTGTATCCGTATCCGCATGTGGATGATGTGATTCCGTTGATGGCGGCGGGAAAAATTTTGCCCTACCTCGATATTCCTTTTCAGCACGCATCGCCCTCGGTGTTGAAAGCGATGAAGCGCCCCGCGCACGGTGAAAAAACTTTAGAGCGCATCAAACAGTGGCGCAGTATTTGTCCTGATATCACACTGCGCTCCACTTTTATTGTCGGCTTCCCTGGTGAAACCGAAGCCGATTTCCAAATGCTGCTCGATTGGTTGGAAGAAGCGCAGTTGGATCGCGTCGGTTGTTTTCAATATTCCCCCGTGGAAGGCGCAGCGGCAAACGCGTTACCTGATCAAGTTTCAGACGACATCAAGCAAGCGCGTTGGGAACGATTCATGGCAACCGCGCAACGCATTTCTGCCGCCAAAATGCAGCAAAAAATCGGCAAGGAAATGGATGTGCTGATTGATGAAGTTGATGAAGACGGCGCGATTGGTCGCAGCAAAGCCGACGCACCAGAAATCGACGGCGCGGTTTATATCAACGATGCCACGCATTTAAAGCCGGGTGAGATTGTACGCGTGCGCATTGACGAAGCGGATGAATACGATCTCTGGGCAAGTTTGATTTAATTTTTTTCTTTTGGATTTTTTATGGCTTATTTAACCGCAGCACAAATCAAAACACTGACAGAATTTCTCGACGCACCTTCGCGCCCAGAAAACACCATGACACTGCCCGAAGTGCGCGGCTTTTTGTGGGGCATCGCCAGCGCACCCGCTGATATCGAAGTAGACGATTGGCTGCCGTATATTTTTGAAGGCGACGACGCCAACTACAAAGATGACGCGGAAGAAGATGCTATTTCTGCGCTGTTTATTGATTTGCTGAACGAGCAATACGAGCGCATCGAAAACGACGAATCCGAATTATCCGACAGCGATTACCGGTGGCATGAAGTAGAAGACGAACGCTGGGCACTCACAGCATGGTGCAGTGGTTTATTGAAAGCACACTACTGGCAAGAAGAGATTTGGAATGAATTGTTAGCAGAAACAGAACCTGTCAAAACTGAAGACGGTATGTTCGATATTGTGGAAGAAGTGGATAGCACGCTCGGCATTGCCGCTCTGTATGCCGACATTCCCGCCGCACTGGAAGACGCAGAAGAATCCGCTGAAGTCTTCATGGCATCCATGGCAGAAATTGCCGAGCAGCTGCCGTGGATCATGATGAATTACGCGGAGTGTGGCTGCCTGTTGTCCGACATGCTCAATGCAGAACCCGAGGAGCCGTATCGTCGTGAACAACCGAAAATCGGCCGCAACGATCCCTGCTTTTGTGGCAGTGGCAAAAAATATAAAAACTGCTGCATTCACGCGGCAAACGACGATTGAGTCATGACGAAAACTGCTTTTGATTTATCGGCGTTTGATTTGCTGCTGTTTGATCTCGACGGCACGCTGGTCGATAGCGCACCCGATATTGCCGCTGCTGTCGATGAAACGCTGCAAGCACGCGGTTGGCCTGTTGCCGGTATAGAGCGCGTGCGCAGTTGGGTGGGCAATGGCTCGCGCAAGTTGATCGAGCGCGCCGTGTTGTTTGCCGCGCAAAGCAGCGATGCCGATTTACTGCACGCCGTACACGATGAATTTTTGGTTCAGTACGCACAACACAACGGCCCAGAAACGCGTGTGTTTGATGGTGCGCGAGAATTTCTTGCGCACTGCCAAAATCTCAACAAAAAAATGGCTTGCGTGACTAACAAACCAGCGCATCTCGCCAACGCCTTGTTAGATCATCTCGATATGAAAAAATATTTTTCTATCGTGATCGGCGGCGATACTTTTCCACAACGCAAACCAGACCCAATCGCTCTACTGCATTGCTGTGAAAAATTACACACACCCATCGAACGCACGCTGATGATTGGCGATTCCGAAACCGATGTAAAAAGTGCGCGCAACGCTGGCATGAAAGTGCTGTGTGTTTCGTATGGCTACAACCACGGCGGCTCGGTGAGCGCAGAGAATCCAGACTGGTTGGCTGATGACCTCAGAGTCGTAAGATAACGGTGCGCCATCTCAAGGCACGCACGCACCGTCTTGACGCGTGCGCCGTTCCTCCGCGCTGCATATATCCCCTGTACTGCATATAAAAAGCAATCAACCTGTTGATTATTAAGTAAAAATCATTATTGGCATGCTTATTGATTGAGATAACGAAGAACAGACCATCGTTCTAATTTCTCAACTTGGAGTGTGTTTTTATGAAGATTCGTCGTGCTGTAGAAAGTGCAGTAAAAATTGCCACCGCAAGCTCGTTATTGCTGGCTGGCTCACAAACCATGGCGCTGGAATTAGGCTTAGGCTTTGAGGGCAGCGCCAACCTCGGCCTCACCAGCGACTACATGTGGCGTGGTATCAGCCAAACACGCAACGGTGTTGCGGTGCAAGGCGGTTTGGATCTCACACACTCTTCTGGTTTCTACTTGGGCACTTGGCTGTCCAATGTCGATTTTAAGTTGGCACCCAAAGCACACACCGAGCAAGACATCTACGCGGGTTACGGCTTTACCGCTGGAGATTTCACTTTCGATCTCAAATACACAAAATATATTTACGACAACGCCAACGCGTTAGATTTCAGCGAAACACATGCACAAGTGAGTTATGCAACCGACAGTATTGGCACTTTCGCGATTGGCGCAGATTACTCCAACAACACGCCAGTTATTAACACAGACAGCGCCTTCCACTACTACGGTACTTATAGCTACTCATTGCCTGCAGAAGTTGGTTTGACAGCGACAGTCGGTCAGTACGATTACAAAGATGCTGGCTGGGTTGGCGGCACAGATTCCAAATACTCCTACTACAACATCGGCGTCACCAAAGAGCTCTTTGGTGTGAATGTTGGCTTGGCTTACACCGATACCAACATCGACGAAAACAACTGCAAAGTTTTTGCCGGCGGTGATGATTACTGCGGCGGCACTTTAGTGTTGTCTGCTTCGAAAACTTTCAAATAAAAGGAGCGATGCGATGAAATTAGTCACAGCCATTATTAAACCTTTCAAGCTTGATGATGTACGCGAATCGCTGTCAGACATCGGCGTACAAGGCGTTACCGTTAGCGAAGTCAAAGGCTTTGGCCGACAAAAAGGCCACACCGAACTGTATCGCGGCGCGGAATATGTCGTGGATTTTTTGCCCAAAGTAAAACTAGAAATTGCTATTGCTGATGAGCTGGTTGACGCAGTGATTGAAGCGGTTTCTAAAGCAGCGAACACAGGAAAAATCGGTGACGGCAAAATTTTTGTCACCGCGCTTGAGCAGGTGACCCGTATCCGCACGGGCGAAACGGGCAACGCTGCCGTTTAACACTCATCCCACACTATTTTTTATTTCGGAGAACGACCGTGAAAAAATTACTGATGACTTTGGGGATTACCAGTGCTGCGCTGGCACTACCTGCTTGGGCACAAGATGCCGCACCTACGCTGGACAGTGGCGACACGGCTTGGATGCTAACCTCGACGCTGCTCGTCATTATGATGAGCATTCCTGGGCTTGCTTTGTTTTACGGCGGCTTGGCGCGTGCAAAAAATATGCTGTCTGTGTTGATGCAAGTTTTTGTTATCTTCTCGCTGATTACTGTGCTCTGGGCGATTTACGGCTACAGCTTGACGTTTGAAGGTGGCAATGCCTACTTCGGCTCCGCTGCAAAGTTGTTCTTAAGCGGAGTCACGCCTGATTCTCTATCCGGCACAATTCCTGAGTATGTCTTTGTTGGCTTCCAATCTGCGTTCGCTGCTATCACTGTGGCGCTGATCGTCGGCTCATTTGCTGAACGCATCAAGTTCTCTGCTGTGCTGATATTTGCAGTCATTTGGTTCACCTTCTGCTATATCCCCATTGCTCATATGGTATGGGGTGCGGAAGGTTTGCTCTTCAAAGATGGCGCTCTAGACTTTGCTGGCGGCACGGTCATCCATATCAATGCAGGTGTTGCCGGTCTTGTCGGTGCCTACATGGTGGGCAAGCGTCGCGGTTTCGGCAAAGTAGCCATGCCCCCACACTCGCTGACTCTAACGATGGTGGGAGCATCACTTCTGTGGGTAGGCTGGTTCGGTTTTAACGCCGGCTCCGCACTCGCTGCAGGTGGTACCGCTGCACTCGCCTTCGTCAACACTATCTTTGCCACTGGTGCTGCGGTGCTGTCGTGGATTGGCGTTGAAGCCGTCTTTAAGCGCAAAGCCTCCATGTTGGGCGGCGCGTCGGGCGCAGTAGCAGGCCTGGTAGCTATCACACCAGCCTGTGGTTTTGTCGGTCCTATGGGCGCAATTGTGTTGGGCTTGCTGGCAGGTGCGATTTGCTTCTGGGGTGTAACCGGCTTAAAGAAACTGCTAGGTGCTGATGATGCCTTTGATGTATTCGGTGTTCACGGCGTTGGCGGCATCTTGGGCGCATTACTCACAGCAGTATTTGCTGCTTCCAGCCTAGGCGGCGTTAAAGCTGACGACTACTCCATCGCAGCCCAGTTAGTTATACAAGCCAAAGGCGTGCTAATTACTATCGTACTGAGCGCAGTGGTTGCCGCCATCGCTTACAAAATTGCAGATGCGCTGGTGGGTTTACGCGTGACAGAAGAAGATGAACAACAAGGCCTTGATCTTTCTTCACACGGAGAACGCGCCTACGATAACTAATAAATTCTGAACATTTATCAATATAAAAAGGCACCTTTCGAGGTGCCTTTTTTAATGGATGACTTTTTCTAACTCCGCTTCAACCGCCCATTTTGGCGTACAGCTCTGGATCAATTTTCAAAAAAATGGCTTCGCCTTCTGCGTACACAGTGCCCTCACTGTCTTGCATCACACACTGCATAAATACTTTGCGTCGTTCTTCGCCAGTCATTTTTACGCAATAAGTTAATTCGCGATTGAGCGGCACAGGCAAACGATAAATCGTTTTCAAAGTGCCGGTCATTGCTGGCACACTCAAGCCGCTGTGCGCGATGCCAATACCAAAGGCTTCATCCATATACGCAGCCACATAACCGCCATGCACCAATCCTGGCGGGCCTTCAAACGCCGCACCAAAAGTGACTACCGCACTCAAGCCTTCAGCTGTTTTGAAATATTTTGCTGGCGCTGCAAGTGCATTGCAGTTACCGCTGATAGGGCGATAAGACAGCGAATTTTCCGCACCGTAATCGTAGTTGCTGCCCGATTCGCTCTCACCGGATTCCGTTGTGCCGAAAGGTCGCGTACGCAACGGCGTTTCCATCCTTTCCACATCATCAGCCAAAATTTCCAAGGCAGATGCCAAACGCCCAACAAATTCTTCTGGCAGTTGTTTTTGTACCAATGCGTGATTAATTTTTCGCAGTGCTGTTGCAACGCGATCAGAATCGCCATCAATCATAGCGTTAATAGGTAGTGCATTGACTGTCATAAAACCTCCTTTTACTCCAAGGGTCCGCAGGCTAATCCGTTGATTTTTTTATCCTCCAAAACAGCCGCAGCGCGCTCATGCAGTATTTTTGACTCAGGGGCATATTGTGTTTGATACGCCGTTTGCTGTGCATGCCAAGCTTGTACTGCCTGTTCGATATTATCGGGTTTCAACTGCACACCAAAACCTTTTTCTGCATTCGGTGCTGCAAACATCACATCCAGCATTTTCTGTCCTAGCGCTTGCGTAAAATGTGACGCATCCAAATACCATTGCATCGCCACACCTACCTGCTGCGGCACAGCTTCTCGCGCATAAATGTGATAGCCGCTGAAATCCCACAGCGAAACACCCTCCATATCCGCACCATACACAGCAACAATTTCCGCCAGTAATTTTCTTTTTAATTCATCCGAGTAAGGATCCAAACCTGCCGCCTGCATTGCTTCCAACAAGCGCACATGCACAGGGGGAATAAAAAAAGTTACCACGACATTATTGTTTTTTGCCATCTCCAGCATGTCGCGAAAAACTGCCATTTTGTTGATTGCACCTCGTCGCGCAAAAGCAAAACGGTTATCTGTACAAATACTCCAACCAGTACGCACCATACGGTCTTCAAATTGATGGAAGCGCACTTCGTAACCATCATCAACGGCTTGACGCTGCTCCTTTTCAGCATTGGTCGTGCCATCGATCATGATTTTGTCTTTGCTCTTATCCTGTTTGCGCAAAGTATTCACGCTCGCCAATACCACGCCTGGGCTGAACAACAACAGCAGCGCGGTATCGCGCTCACGCACAAAGCGCCCGCGCGTTGTTTCATCAAGTTTTGCCACCGGATACGGATAATCACCAGAAGGCATCCACGCATTAAACATAAATGGATCGAGATCAATCAGCACATTTTTTACTTTACTGGTTGCCAGCGCATGTTCAAACAAATCTCGAATTTGCAATAAATCTGCGCCTTGAATACCTGCATTAAAACCAGCGCCGTATTGCGCCCACGCGGTATTTTTTATTGGAATCCCCATCAACATACGCGACGAACCAATACCTAAACGCTCGTATTGACCACGCTCAATTTGCGAAGGTTTTGCCAGCCGTGCATACGGTATGTATGCGCTCTTAACGCTGTTAAATCCCTCTTTACGCACAATGCGATACACATCCAAGGGATCCACCACCGCATTCAACGACACCACCAATGCCAGCAGCATCAGCAGCGCCACAAAAATAACTGTTACATAAGCACCGTGTCGCATAAATCAAAACCGGAAATAAAGAAATTCACTGACTTTATTCATGCTCATCAGCGACACCAACAACAAACCCGCCACCAACAACCCCCAGCGCACGCTAGCACTCCACTGAATGCGCGATGGATACTCGCGCACCAGTTCACTGCCCGACACAACCGTGTGCTGTGCAGCAAACATCTGCGCCACATTTGGCATCAACCAAATAATGCCGTACGCCAATAACAGATGATGTAAAACATCTTTATCCACAAAACGAATTGCATAAGGTGAATACTGCACGGGCAATCCCAATTTTGTTAGCCAGTAGAAGAAACTCTGTTCTCCTGGCGCAATAAAGACACCATGCAAGCCGACAAGGCCTTTCAACATAACCCATGCAGCCGACATATCATCTGCACGGAAGAACACCATAGAAACAACAATGCTCAAAAAAGTAATGACATAAGCAATAGGCTTCATAAAGACGCCGAAACGCGGGCAGTTTTTATATCCATCCACCAAGGCATTCCAGCCATGACAAATCATCAAGTAGGCACCATGCAGCGCACCCCAAAACACAAAAGTCCACGCAGCGCCGTGCCACAAACCACCGATCAACATGGTTAAGAATAAATTGCGGTAGCGATTGAATTTTCCTCGGCGATTACCGCCCAAAGTAAAATACAAATAGTCGCGCAAAAAACTACTGAGCGTGATGTGCCAGCGCTGCCAGAACTCAATGAAATTGCGTGATTTATATGGCGAAAAGAAATTCAACGGCAGGCGCACGCCAAACAATAACGCCAAGCCGATCGCCATATCGGAATAGCCAGAAAAATCAAAATACAGCTGTGCCGTGTAGGCCAATAAACCGCCCCACGCTTCAAAAAAACTCACCGACAAACCCTGTGCAGCCGCATTAAAGACTGGCGCAACAGGTGCCGATACATTGTCAGCGATCCCTGTTTTCTTAAATAAACCGAAAGCAAAAATGGACAAGCCCACCGCAAGATGGCGGAAAGTTAGGCCGTTAGTTCGCACACGCAAAAACTCTGGCATCAACTGGCGATAATGCACGATAGGCCCCGCAATCAACTGCGGAAAGAAAGTCACGAATAAACAATAGTGCAGGAAACTGTAGTGCTCAATTTTTCGATGATAGCTATCGATCAAAAACGCAATTTTTTGGAAAGTAAAAAAGGAAATGCCAAGAGGCAAAATAATATGCAGCAAGTGGTAGTTGGTATCAGCCACGCCATTGATGGTGCTGATAAAAAAATCCATGTATTTGAAGTAGCCCAGCACCACTAAATTAAAAGTCACACCCACAATCATCAGTAAACGCGGTGCAAATTTTCTTTGGTGTATTCCCAAACCCAAACCGTAGTTGACCAACATCAGTGCGCCAATCAACAACAAATAAATGGGATTCCACCAGCCGTAGTAAAACAGCGAGCAGCCCGTCAGCCACGCCATTGCCCATTCCAAGCCACGGGTGCGTTGCAGCATCCAATAGCCGAGAACCGTGACAGGCAAAAAAGCGAGGACAAAAATGTAGGAGCTGAATATCATGGAATAACGAGTACGGATGATGAGCAACGGCGTGCGATTATCCGTGGATTACCTCGCAATGACCACCGCCGACTAGGAGATCGCCATGGCCTACACCGCCCCCCTCGACCACATGCGCTACTTGTTGAACGATGTTTTTAACGCACAGGAACATTGGGCGCAGATGCCAGCCTTTGCACAAATAGACAGCAGCACGGTCGATGCCATTCTCAGCGAGGGCGCAAAGCTGTGCAGCGAAGTGATTGCGCCACTCAATCGCAGCGGCGATGAAGAAGGCGCGCAGTTGATTGATGGCGTTGTGCGTACACCGAGTGGCTTCCCCGCAGCTTACCGCCAACTCGCCGAAGGCGGCTGGGTGGGATTAACGGGCGACCCCGCTTACGGCGGTCAAGGTTTGCCAAAAATGCTCACCGTGCTGTTTGAAGAAATGCTGTTCAGCGCCAACAGCGCTTTCATGCTGTATCCCGCGCTCACCAGCGGCGCGGCGCTCGCCATCCACGCCCACGCTAGTGAAGCTCTGAAGCAAACTTGGCTGCCCAAGTTATACAGCGGCGAATGGACAGGCGCGATGTGCATGACAGAACCGCACGCTGGCTCTGATCTTGGCATCATGACCACACGCGCAGAACCACAAACAGACAATAGCTACAAAATTACTGGCACAAAAATTTTTATCACCGGCGGCGATCACGATCTCACTGAAAATATCGTACATTTGGTGTTGGCAAAATTGCCAGATGCACCTAAAGGCGCGAAGGGTATTTCGCTGTTTTTAGTGCCAAAATTTTTGTTGGATGCTGATGAAAAAATTGCGCAGCGCAATGCCGTCACTGCCAGCGCGTTGGAACACAAAATGGGCATCAAAGCATCCTCCACTTGTGTGATGAATTTTGATGGTGCAACGGGATGGCTCGTCGGTGAACCGCATCAAGGGCTAGCGGCGATGTTCACCATGATGAACTACGAACGGCTGTCGATTGGCTTGCAAGGTATCGGCTGCGGCGAAATGTCTTATCAGAATGCTGTGCGCTACGCGAAAGAGCGCTTGCAAGGTCGTGCTGCACACGGCGCGGTGAATCCGCAAGCAGCCGCTGATCCGATTATTCATCACGCCGATGTGCGCCGTATGTTGCTCACGCAACGCGCGTACACCAGCGCAGGGCGCGCACTCGCTGTTTACATCGGCCTGCAATTGGATCAAGCTAAATATCATCCCGATAAAACTATTGCCGAAAGCGCAGCACAACGCGTTGCGCTACTCACGCCCGTCGCCAAAGCGTTTTTTACTGACAAAGGTTTTGAAGCCTGCGTACTCGGCCAGCAAGTGTTCGGCGGCCACGGCTATATTCGTGACAACGAGCAAGAACAACTGGTACGCGATGTGCGCATTGCACAAATTTATGAAGGCACCAACGGTATTCAGGCGCTTGATTTACTCAAACGCAAAGCGTTACCAAATAACGGCAAAGCCATGCGTGATTTTATTTTAGAAATGGAACAAGACACCCTAAACACACCACCGATTTTTGCCACCGAAGAAGACGCGGTATTAGAAGCCTGTTCAACGCTGCGTGAATTAACACTGTGGTTAGTTAAACAAGACAAACGCGATGCCGATTTGTGCAGCAGCGCCGCGTGTGATTATTTACATATCGTTGGTCACACGATTTATGCGTGGCTGTGGTTAAAAATGATTTCTGCCAACCCATCAGATCCGGACCGCCGCGTGGTGGGGCGTTTTTATTTCAGTCGATTGCTGCCCAACATCCGCGCACTGGATGCAGCGGTGCGCAGCGGTCCCGATGCCATCATGGATTTGCCCGTGGATAAATTTTGACGAGCGTAGATTTTTTTATGCAAGGTGTGTGGCGATATCACCGCGCAAAGCGCGCAATTGCTGTCGCCACACCGCAACCATTGGCGCGTCATCTGCCAAGTTCAACGCGTCTCGCACCGCTAAAACAAACGCCTCAAGAAACGCATCGTACATCGCGATATTAACACCCCAGCCATCGTGATCACTGACCATGGTTTGCACCATGATGGCGCTGTACGATTTTCCTTCCAAACGATCAACAACTGTCTGTATCAATTCATTGACCATCTTGCCCTGCACCGCTTGCGCTTCGCGCGTGGCAAATAAAGGCTGCGCTTGTGGGCAAAGCGTAAAAAAACGCTCGTAAACCCATGGCACTAAATCAATCTCTGCCAGTGCCAACTGTTCTAAACTTTGTTCGATGTCGTGCAAATCATTCATTTTTCCCAACCGTTTGTGTGTTTAGTAGTAGGATAAGCGTAGCAGATGTAGCAGCAGGAGTAGCCCATCATGCTCAGCACACAAGGTAATCTCGCCAATAACCCCAGCCCTTGCTCTTTTATTATTTTTGGCGCGACCGGCAATCTCGCTTCAGAGAAGTTATTCCCAGCACTCTACGCACTGGCGGCAGCAAAACGCCTGTCACCTGCGCTGCGTTTTGTCGCCGTCGCTAGGCGCAACTGGTCGCAGCAAGAGTGGCAGCAATATTTTCTCAAAACGCTGCAAACGCACCTTAAAAAAATACCTTGTGATCAGGTCGTTGCGCAAAGTCTCGCTGATCGTTTTGATTATGTCGCTGGCGATTACACGCAAGCGGAAGCCTACACCGCACTAAAAACTTGTCTTGCTGCACCACGCGCATTACCTGAAGGCAGCGCGTGTGAAAACTTGGTTTTTTATTTGGCGATACGCCCGATGGATTACCTCACTGTTGCCAATCACTTGCACGATGCAGGCTTTGCAGGTGGTGCACTCAAACATCGCATCGTGATTGAAAAACCGTTTGGTGAAGATTTGGATAGCGCACAAACACTCAATCAACATTTGCATCAATATTTTGATGAGAACCAGATATTCCGCATTGACCATTACCTCGGCAAAGAAACCGTGCAAAATATGTTGGTGTTTCGTTTTGCCAACACCATGATCGAGCCAATTTGGAATCGCAATTACATCGACCATGTGCAAATTACCGTTGCCGAGCAATACGGCGTAGAGAATCGCGCAGGCTATTTTGATAACACCGGCACACTGCGCGATATGTTGCAAAACCATTTGCTGCAACTGCTTACCGTCACCGCGATGGAACCGCCCGCAACACTCAACGCCGATGCACTGCGCGATGAAAAAGTAAAAGTGCTGCGCTCTATTCGCCCGATACCACGACAATCCGTGCAATCAGTGGCATTTCGCGCGCAATATGGCGCAGGAAAAATCAACGGAGAAACTGTACTTGCGTATCGCGATGAGCCGGATATCGCGCCGCACTCCACCACAGAAACCTTTGTGGCCGCCAAGTTTTATATCGATAACTGGCGTTGGAAAGGCGTACCGTTTTATTTACGCACCGGCAAACGCTTGAAAGAAAAAACTTCTTCCATTGCGATTCGTTTCAAACAACCACCGCAACAATTATTTCGCGAAACGGCATTGGAATGGATAGAGCCAAATTGGATTATTTTGTCTTTGTATCCTGACGAATGTATGCGCATGGAAATTCACGCCAAACAACCAGGACTAGAAATGATTACACGCACAGCTGAGTTGCAAGCGCCGTATCGTCAACCGAACGAACCTGCATTAGAAGCGTACGAAACACTTTTACTGGATGTGATTCTGAACGACCGCAGTTTATTTATTCGTTTTGATGAGGTGGAAATGGCGTGGCGCGTGGTTGATCCGATTTTGCGACAGTGGGCTGCGACACAAGAGTTTATTCACACTTACCCTGCGGGCAGCTGGGGGCCGGAAGAATCTAGTCGATTGTTTGATAGCGAAGATCAGCGGTGGCGCAATGACTAACACGGCTAGCGTGCGCTGGCATCCACAACCCGATGAAGCCAGCTTAAACGCTTTCATTGCACAGCAAATTGCGGCACTGGCTACTCAGTGCATCGTGCAAAAAAAAGCTTTTCATATTGTGCTGGCTGGCGGTAACACACCAAAAAATATTTATCGCTTACTGTGCGATATAAAAACCGATTGGTCGTGCTGGCATATTTATTTTGGTGATGAACGCTGCGTACCGATGGATAGCACTGAGCGCAACGACAACATGGCGAGCGAAGCGTGGCTATCGCATGTAGCGATTCCTAAAGCGCAAATCCACCGTATGCGTGTTGGAGAACTGTCTGCTAGCGATGCCGCCGCGCAATACACAAAAACATTGCACGAAGTAGGCACATTTGATTTGGTGCTACTCGGT